>JABSPP010000035.1 GCA_013214275.1 Flavobacteriaceae bacterium | reverse complement strand
TCAAATGGTTAAGTCAATTACAAGGCAACAATATATTTTTTCTAATTATTGGACTATTTAATTATTCACTTTGGTATTATTACTGTTAAAGAAAGTCACTTGTCTCTAAAAATGGTTAGTTTTTGCATTGTCTTTATAGAAATGAGATTGACTATGATGCTCTCCATTATTAGAGATACTTTTTGAATTGGTTACGGTGTAACCTCGGTCATTCAGTGTAAGATTCAACAGAAAATTCTGTACTGTTCCATAGAGTCATTGAATGAGTAAAAAGAACAACTAAAACGAGAACGGCTAGGTGTTGCATGCTAGGGTTGATAAATTGACATCCTGTAGAAATAAATACCGAGTTGAAAAACTAAGTATAAGGGATATCCAAAAATATTAACATAAAATTGATAATTTTTCTCTTCCCTCCTAGAAATACTTAAGATTGTTAGTAGTACGCCCACCAAAAAGAAAAGCATAAAAAGAACCGATAAGATGATGACATAAATGCCATTTCTGTTGAGGGTGTAATTAATGGGATCAATCAATGAAGTAGTACTCGTAATGTAAATAGATGCTCCATGAATAAGTAACATGTAAATAAATAACCGAAAACCCCATCTTTTGTAATTGGTAATCTTTGGTTTTTTTTCAAAATGTTTAAATATGGTCAACCTAAAATTCTAGTTACTATAATATCCTAAACGAGGAAGTGCGTTGAGCTACTATTGAAAATGATTTACATTATAGTTCTCTAACCCAAATATTCCTGTAACTTACCCCACTCTGATCTTGATGATCTTGAAGCTTGATGGGAGCTGGACCGTGTGCTTTATTTTTAGGCCAGCCAATATATTCAGTTGTTCCTTGTAATTCAAAATGATCTTGTACCAAAATTCCGTTTTGTAGTACCGTAATTGTTCCTGATTTAATCTTAGTTCCTTTAGCATCAAATTCTGGAGCACGAAAAATAATATCATAGGTATTCCACTCTCCAGTGGGAACCGCCGCCATGACTAATGGCGCAGATTGTTTATAGATTGAGGCCGCTTGTCCGTTTACATAGGTAGAATTTTCATTGTTGTCAAGCACTTGGACTTCATACCGATTTTGTAAAAAGACACCACTATTACTTCTGGCTTGTCCTTTTGCTTTGTTATCTGGGTTACTTCTCCATTCTAAGTGTAATTGTACGCTTCCGAAAGAGCGTTTGGTCTGAATATCTCCTGTTTTATCCTTAACAGTTGTACTTCCATCGTCATTCAATATCCATTGAACAGGACCTTGATCTATTGAAGATTCCCACTCATCAAAATGACTCCCGTCAAATAGGATGATAGCATCTGAGGGAACACCATTGTTACCCGTTGGGTCTACTTTAAGGGGAATTGGTTTCCAGATTTCTGTTGCCTTAGGATCTGTTGGCTCTACCTCAGCTTTAGGTTTTTGCGTTTGTTGACAGGAAAGGAATGCTAGACTTACAAACACACAGATGATTATTTTTTTCATACGTTTAAATTTACATTGATTATTAAAATGTTTACTTGCAAGAGGGCATTGGACTTCATATGGTCAACTCTTTTGTAGAGACTTCAATGAGATATACTTTTAAGATGATGACTTTTGAAATTTTCTTCCATTAGAGTCAACAATATATTCCTCTTCAATAGTGAATAAAACCTCTTGATTTTCGTAAGTCAATACAAAGCCTTCTTTTGTCTTCTTAGGATAGTACCTTGTCTGCTCTTCTAGATCCTTCGTAATATACCAGATTAATCGTCCGTTTATTAGATAAATATCAAAGACAAGTGCGTCTTTCTCGTTTACAGAAGACCAACTTCCAACAAACATCTTCTCCAATCTTTCATCTACTCGGATATAAGAGATACTGTTAAAAGTCAAAATATCACTTGTTTCATCATATATCAAGGGATACTCTCGGTTATTTACTTCAACGAGGTATTGACTGTTGTCTTTTTTTTCTAGTTTAAACTTTTTATCTCTCAACATCAACCATTGATTTCCGTTAGATGCTGATATTTTTATTCGAGCAAATTCTGTTTTCTGATCAGCCCATTCACCAATAGTAGTGCTTTGACTATCCTTCTTGCAGGACAACAGTAGAACAGTAGAGATAAGAATTATGTAGAAATGTAATTTCATAGGCCAAGTATTTTTTTTAGGTGATTTTCATCAATATTTCCACCAGCAAAGTCGTCAAAAGCTTTTTCAGTGGCTTCAATAATGTGACTTGTGATAAAAGAGGCTCCTTCTTTTGCTCCCTGTTCGGGACTTTTGATACAACATTCCCATTCCATTACAGCCCAGACATCACAACCATATTCTGTTAATTTGGTAAAAATGGTCTTAAAGTCTACCTGGCCGTCACCAGGAGACCGATATCTTCCTGCCCTGTCACGCCAATCACTGTAGCCACCGAAAGCCCCTTTTTTACCTGTGGGATTAAATTCAGAATCTTTCACGTGAAAGGCTTTGATAAACTCATGATAGTGATCTATGTATTCGATATAGTCTAATTGTTGCAGGACAAAGTGACTGGGGTCATACAAAATATTGACAGCAGGGTGATTTCCTGTAGCGTTGAGAAAACGCTCAAAAGTGACTCCATCATGCAGGTCTTCTCCGGGGTGAACTTCATAACACACGGCAACACCGTTCTCTTGAAATTCATTTAACAATGGCAACCACCTTTTTGCAAGTTCTTTAAATCCCATTTCTACCAACCCTTCAGGGCGTTGTGGCCATGGGTGCATCGTATGCCACAGTAAGGCTCCGCTGAAAGTAGCATGAGCATTTAATCCTAGATGCTTGCTCGCTTTTGCAGCACTAATGACCTGTTGCCTTGCCCATTCTGTTCTCTTCTTTGGATTGTTCTTACAGTCATCAGGTGCAAAATTATCAAACATCAAATCATAGGCTGGATGTACCGCAACTAGCTGACCTTGCAAATGAGTGGATAATTCGGTAATCTCTAGCCCATAGTCATTAATTTTACCCTTTAGCTCATCGCAGTAGGTATTACTTTCACCTGCTAGAGAAAGGTCGATAAGACGATTTTCCCAAGTGGGAATTTGAATTCCTTTATACCCTAAATCTGCTGCCCATTGACACAATCCATCTAAAGAATTGAAAGGGGCCTTGTTGTCCATGAATTGAGCTAAGAATACTGCTGGTCCTTTGATTGTTTTCATTAATGATTATTTTTAAAGTTCAACCCAAATATTCCCTTGTTCATGAGAATATACGCTTTGCTCTATAAATCGCATTCCTCTGACTCCATCAGTAATGGTTGGAAATTCTGCAATATCATATTGATGGCCTCTTATGGCTTTTGCCATACCGTTGTAAATATTGCCCATGGCATCAAAAATCCCCTCCGGATGTCCAGGAGGTAGTTTAGTCCCACTTAGAGAGATGTCGCTATTGTATTCGTGTCCTGGTTTTAAAACCCTCAACGGCTGACCATCTTCCATCAAATAGAGGTAATTTGGATTTTCCTGTCCCCATTTCAATCCAGCCTTCGTCCCATAGACTGCAACGGTAAAATTATTTTCTTCACCAGTGGCAATCTGACTTGCTCTTAAAACGCCTTTTTTATGATCGTCTAGACGCAACAAAACAGTTCCATCGATATCCATCTGATTGTCGTCATACAGATAATTTAGATCTGCTAGAATACTCTTAATTTTATGTCCAGTTACATATTCTAACATTTGGTAGGCGTGAACACCAATGTCGCCAAGGCAGCAGCTAATTCCTGACTTTTCTGGGTCTAATCGCCAAGTTGATTTTCGCTGTTTTGGATCGTGAATGATAGGATTGATCCATCCTTGGTAATACTGTGCATCTACTTTTTGAATTTCACCAATAATACCTTCTTCAATCATTTTCTTCATTTGACGCACCATTGGGTAACCCGTGTAAGTATGTGTGAGCGCAAAAAGTGCGTGATGTTCTTGCTGAATTTCTTGTAGTTCAATAGCCTCCGCATAGGTCATGGTCATCGGTTTCTCGCAAATTACGTGAAAACCGAACTTGAGTAAGCTTTTTGCCATAGGATAGTGTAAGAAGTTGGGTGTTAACACAGAGACTACTTGAATTCTCTCAGATTCTGGCAATGCTAGTTCTTCACTGATCATGGTTTCTATATCAGGATAGATTCGTTTTGTAGAAATGCCAATTTCTTCTGCAAACTTTAGACTTTGATGATGTTGAGCATTGAAAACTCCACCGCTAAGTTCATAGGCATCAAACATGCTTGCAGCCACTCTGTGAAGGATACCAATAAGAGAATCTCCACCACCACCTATAACTCCCCATTTTATTTTGTTACTCATGGTTATTCTATATATTCTATTTTTTCATTTTTAAAGAAGATGGCAAATAAGATGAATACTCCAATTGCAAATAACGCAGGGAATAACCAGATGTCTTGCCAATTGTGAACTGTCTTGGATATTAGATAGGCATCAGAGACTTTCCCTGCAACCCAAAACCCAATCAACATTCCAACACCGTAGGTGGCTAAAGTGATTAAACCTTGAGCAGCACTTTTCATCTTCTCTCCCGCTTTTGAATCGGTGTATATCTGCCCAGATACAAAGAAAAAATCATAGCAAATACCATGTAGTGCAATTCCAATTAAAAGCATAAATAATAATTCTCCTGAGTTTCCGTGGGCGAATAGCAAATACCTTACAGCCCATGCTATCATGCCAACTAGTATGGTTTTTTTGAAACCGTATTTTTTAAAGAAAATTGGTAATAAAAGCATGAATAAGACTTCAGAAACTTGACCAGTTGCCATTATTCCTGTTGGGCCAATTTCTATGCCTAATATCTCAATTTTAGCGTTGATCTCAGTTAAAAATGGATTGGTGTTTTGGTAATAAAAAGCAAGGGGGATGCAAATCAAGACAGACGATAGAAAGAAAACCAAGAAATTCTTGTCTTTTAAGAGCTTCAATGCATCTAAGCCTAAAATATCGGATATTGACACTTTAGCATCTCTATTTTTAGGAGGTGTTTTGGGGAGTAGAAAACTAAAAATTCCCAGGACGAAGGAAGCAATAGAGGTCACTAAAAATGTATTTGCTAACAAGCCTTCGGCTATTGAGTTTTCCAAATCCCATGCAAATAAACTAATCAGTACTCCCGCGACAACCCATCCAACTGTTCCCCAAACACGAATGTAGGAAAACTCTTTTGCTGGATTTTTCATTTGATTGAAGGAAATAGAATTTACCAGCGCCAGTGTTGGCATATAAGCAATCATATATCCCAAAACATAAGGATAAAAAGTGCTAAAATCTTCAGCTTGATACATTTGATACATTAACACTGCACCAATGAGGTGAAGGATTCCAAGGATTCGCTCTGCATTAAAGAAACGATCTGCGATAAGTCCAATGATGAAAGGGGCTATAATTGCACCCCAAGATTGTGTAGAAAAAGCCACTGATGACTCTGCATCAGAGGCAGACAAGTTATTATTTAAAAAAGTTCCCAAAGTGACAAACCAAGATCCCCAAATAAAGAATTCGAGAAACATCATTGTAGAAAGTTTGGCGTAGATTGTTTTTTTCATCCTTTTTTACTTTAGCTGATTGATTGATTTTTCCAAGAGTGCCTTGGTTTTCTTAATTCCATCTCTTTCATTTAGTCTTTCATGCTCATATTCTATGCTGATATAATTGTCGTAACCTGAATCTTTGATAATTTGAACAAAACGCTGAAAATCGAGGCTTGTTTCATTTCCATACTCATCGAACTCATATGCCTTGGCACTCACGGCTTTTGCCTTAGTCATTAAACGTTTAAAACCTTCATATTTGTCTGGATATTCTTCGGCGCATTCACCCCAATCTTCTAATTGAACTCTTTTAATGCACCAGTTTCCAAAGTCAGCTAAAGTACCTACATTATCCAAATTTACTTTTTCAATCACAGGAATCAGTACTCTGGGGTCTGACGAATACCAACCGTGATTTTCTGCAAGTACATTAATATTTTTACTTGCTGCGTAGGTTCCTAATTTTTTCAAACTATCCTCGGTGTTTGTTATCCACTGGTCAACATTATATGTGCCGAAGGTATTTATTCGAATTGAATGGCACCCTAGATAGGCCGCTGCATCTACATATTTTTTATGCATCTCTATGGCTTTATCCCTTTCAGTTGGATTGGAGGTGGAAAGATCGCCTGCTCCATCTACCATAATTAATACGTTGGCAATCCCATATTTTTCAGTCTCAGCTTTCCATCTTTCAACAACAGCATCTAAACCCAAGATGTCAATTTCTTTCTCATACAAATGACTAACCCATTCCACAGCTTCAAAACCCAATTCTTTTGCAGCTCTAGGAAAATCAAAAGGATCTAATTTACCAGTTTCAATTTCTCTGTGTAAAGACCATTGAGCTAATGAAAATGTGTATGATTTTTGTGTTTTAACCATGCTTTTTGTGTCAGATTTGGTTGATCCAGAATTGCAAGAAGTCAAAAAAAACAATATAAATATAGCTAATATGTCAAAATTCTTCATACGAAATCGTTTTAGTTGATAATAGTTCACGAATTAGTGCTAATATTAAGGATAATTTTTTAGAAAAATAGTACATTGATGTCGAAAACGCAGTAAAGTGCAATCAATTTTATGAAAGTATAAAAAAGAAAAATATTTTATTGCGAAGTTGACAATAGCGATTAAAGTTTAAGCAAATTATTATATACATATGAATCAAACTGAATTTGATGCGATTGTTGTAGGAACAGGAATTTCTGGTGGATGGGCTGCGAAGGAGCTGTGTGAAAAAGGATTAAAAACACTAGTTCTAGAACGAGGAAGAATGGTGAGTCACCCAGAAGATTACAAAACAGCCAACATGGATCCTTGGAATTTTCCTTTTGGAGGGCAACCCACGCAAGAGGATATTAAAAGGCAAGAAAAACAGAACAGAACAGGCTACACCACTAGAAAAACACACAGTCATTTTTTTGTAGATGACCTAGAACATCCATACAATGAGGTGAAGAGATTTGATTGGATGCGTGGATATCATGTAGGTGGAAGATCTTTAATGTGGGGTCGGCAAAGCTACCGACTGAGTGATTATGATTTTGAAGCAAATTTAAAAGACGGAATAGCCGTAGATTGGCCTATCAGGTATAAGGACTTAGCACCATGGTATGATTATGTTGAGAGCTATATTGGTGTGAGTGGAGAAAACTTGGGCTTGCCTCAACTGCCAGATGGTAAGTTTTTGAAGCCCATGGAACTCAATTGTGTAGAGCATCATTTGAAAGACGCCATTGGAGAACACTACAAAGACCGATTACTTACGATTGGTAGAACAGCACATATCACTGAAGGAACTAAGCCA
Organism: Flavobacteriaceae bacterium; assembly: GCA_013214275.1. Taxonomy (GTDB): domain Bacteria; phylum Bacteroidota; class Bacteroidia; order Flavobacteriales; family Flavobacteriaceae; genus Polaribacter. The sequence continues at coordinate 2,943 of JABSPP010000035.1, read as the reverse complement.
GGAAAAGGAAGGGTAAACTGTCAGTACCGAAACAGATGTATGAGGGGATGCCCATATGGAGCTTATTTTAGCAGTAATTCATCTACGTTACCAGCTGCTGAGGCTACTGGAAATATGACTTTAAGGCCTAACTCAATAGTTTATGAGGTGGTTTATGATAAAGATTTGAAGAGAGCAACAGGTGTTCGGGTCATAGATACGGAGACCAGTCAGACATACGACTACAAGGCTAAGATTATCTTCTTGTGTGCCTCTGCCATTGCATCCACCTCTATTTTGATGCAATCGAAGTCAGATCGTTTTCCAAACGGAATGGGAAATGATTCAGGAGAATTAGGACACAATTTAATGGATCATCACTTTAAAGCAGGAGCATATGCTACTTTTGAAGGTTTTAAGGATCAATATTACAAAGGAAGAAGACCCAATGGAATATATATTCCACGATTCCGAAACTTAGGTGGAGAGACGAATAGGAAAGATTTTTTAAGAGGTTATGGATATCAGGGAGGAGCGAGCAAAGACAACTGGGAAGACGCAGTTGCTGAGTTAGGCTATGGACAGGAGTTAAAAGAGTCGATCATCAATCCAGGCAATTGGTCTATGGGACTAACAGGATTTGGTGAATGCTTACCTTATCATGATAATAAGATGTTCTTAGATGATACTAAGAAGGATCGCTGGGGATTACCAACAGTAACTTTCGATGCTGAGTGGAAAGCTAATGAGTGGGCAATGCGTAAGGATATGGTTACACAAGCCATGGAAATGCTTGACAAAGCTGGGTTTAAGGAAATTAAGCCCATGGATAGCCCAGGAGCTCCAGGTCTGGGGATTCATGAGATGGGTACAGCTCGTATGGGTAGAAATCCTAAAACTTCCGTGTTGAATGCACACAATCAGGTACACGCAGTCCCCAACGTGTTCGTCACAGATGGTGCAGCTATGACCTCTTCTGGATGTCAAAATCCATCACTAACATACATGGCATTAACTGCTAGAGCGGCAGATTATGCCGTGGAGCAATTAAAAAAGAAAAATCTATAAATTACAATAACATGAATAGGAGAGAAGCCGTAAAAAGTCTAGGTTTAGGTGTTGGATTTTTAATTGCCACACCCTCAGTAATCAGTTTATTTCAAAGTTGTACAAGAGAGCCAGAGTTTATCCCTGTATTTGTAAACCCATTGGATGCAGGACCACTGAGAGAAATTGTAGATTTAATCATACCATCTGACGATCAAATTCCTGGAGCTAGAGTGCTGGGAATCCACACTTTTGTTGATGCTTTCTGGAAAGAAATGCTAGAAGAGGAAGATCAGGCTTATGTGAACATGGCACTTGCATCACTCAATACCATTTTTAAAGAAACTTTTAACAAAGAGATGTCAAAGGGAAATTCTAAGGAATTTGACCAGTTACTTACCAGATACCTAAGGTCATCAAAAGAACAGCAGAAGGCCTACAGCAAAAAAATAGCACGATATATGGAGGCTGTGGAAGACGGTGAGACTGCCGAATTAGACAATGATACTGCTACCTTTGGTATTTTAGAAGGTATTCGAGGCTTAACCATTTGGGGCTGGAAACTCAACGAGCAAATTGGAACCGAGGTGCTTTGGTATGATCCTATTCCAACGAGATATGACGGATGCATTCCAGCCGAGGAAGCAGGAAATGGCAGAGTGATGTCTTTGAAATGGTAGAGTAAGGTTGTATGGAAAATAATTCAAGAAACCCTACAATGTTCTAAAATATTCAGCTAAAGCTCTTGCATCTTCTTGTGTTAGATTCTGGTTAATCATCATCACATTTTTATATTCTTTTAAAAGTGCTATGGCAACTGGGTCTTTTTTTAGCATTTCGGTTGGATTCAGCATGATATTCATCACCCATTCTGGACTTCTCCTTTCATAGACTCCTTTTATCGCTGGCCCGATCATTCTTCTTTTTGCGTGATGACAAGCAGTGCATTTTTGTTTAAACAGAGTGGCTCCTTTTGCAACCATATTTTGGTCAATGGATTTGAATTCAAGGGATGTTATTGGACCAATTCCTTTATTTTTTAGATCGAGTGGAACTACTGTTTTTTCAGTGGATTGATTTTCACGGAGATTTTTTTTAAACCTTTGTTGAGGTGTTGATTTGAGCGATCTCTTTACAGGCTCTTTTTTAGTCTCCTTACTACACGCTGTAAAAATCGAAAAACAAATACAAAGAGGTAATAGTATGATTAATCGTTTCATTAACTTAAAATTTGATGTACTAAATATAATTAAAAATAATCTGAAGGACTCTTTAAAATTCTTGGAGATTATATCTGTTGTGTGTCGTTTAATCTCATGACTAGAACCCCTGCAATCACAAAAAACACACCTCCAAATAGAATGGCATTTACAGCACTTCCCCCCAAGAGATATTTGTATACAGGTCCAAATGTTATTGTCTGGACAAACATAGGTATGACTATCATCATATTGATGATTCCCATATAAACTCCTCTTCTATTCTGCGGAATTATCTTAGAAATCATACTATAGGGAATGCCCATCATGGCCGCCCAACCTATTCCAAACAGTACCATTGGAACCAATACTAAATCTGGATCTTGAATGTAGGGGATTACAAAAAGTGATATTGCAGTCCCTATCAAACTTAACGCATATATTTTTTTACCTCCATATTTAGATGCCAGAGGGACAAGTATTAAAGCAACAAAGGCTGTAACAACATTATACACAAAACTCATCTTATTATCTTTAGCTGTTGCTGATGATGTGTAAAAACTCATTGTTAATTTAAATAATGGCGTAATGTATTGCCAATAAATAAAGAGAGCATACCATTGAAATATATACACTCCAGCTAGTTTCCACATAAATTTGGGCATCTGTTTAACAGCATCACCGATTTCAAGAAAGGGAATCATTACATCTCTAAATC
>JABSPP010000349.1 GCA_013214275.1 Flavobacteriaceae bacterium | reverse complement strand
TGTATGATATTGATGGAAAGATAAACACTTAACTTTGGTTTAGATAGTACAAACATAAGGGCTAACGCAGCATTAAAAACACCCTTTAGATAGAATTATATTGTCAGATTCAATCAACTACCTAGAGACAAGTTCTCGATCTATTAAAAAGAAACTATTTTAATCATTTTGAGGCAAGCCTCAAGGAATTTAGCCCTTGGCTATCGAACTGCGATTAGACCATGACTGTCTATGTCAATTCCTATCATTTAAAACAAAGTCTGACTGATTCCTAAACACCAATTGATCATCAAAACAATCCAATAAGATAATGCTGTCTGTTGTTATTTTACCTGCTAGAATCTCTTTAGACAATCGATTCAATACCTCTTTTTGAATAACTCGTTTTACAGGTCTAGCACCATACTCAGACTGATAGCCTTTGGTTGCCAGATAAGCAATAGCCTCATCAGTAGCATCTAGCGTAATTTCTTGCTTCAGTAAAATATCTTTTACATGGTTAAGTTGAATAGATACGATGGTTTTTATATTTCCCTCAGTTAGCGGAGTAAATAAAATCATATCGTCAATTCTGTTTAAGAATTCTGGGCGAACTGTTTGTTTTAATAATCCCAAGACTTCTTTTTTGGCAGCTTCCATAGAAGAATCAATATCACCTTTAAAATTCTCAAACTTCTCTTGGATAATTTCTCCTCCCATGTTGGAGGTCATGATTAAAATACTGTTCTTAAAATTTGCAATACGCCCTTTGTTATCCGTTAATCTCCCCTCATCCAGTACTTGTAGCAAAATGTTAAATGTATCGGGATGTGCTTTTTCAATCTCGTCCAATAGGACAACAGAGTAGGGGCGACGTCGGACAGCTTCTGTGAGCTGACCTCCCTCATCATAGCCCACGTATCCGGGAGGAGCACCTACCAACCTGCTCACCGCATGACGTTCTTGGTATTCACTCATATCAATGCGAGTCATTGCGTTTTCATCGTCAAATAAATAATCTGCTAAGGCCTTTGCAAGCTCTGTTTTTCCAACCCCTGTAGTCCCTAAAAAAAGAAAAGATCCAATAGGTTTCTTTGGGTGGTGTAAACCAGCCTTGGACCTGCGTACAGCATCAGCTACAGCCTCAATAGCTTCCTCTTGTCCTACCACCCTTTTGTGAAGCTCATCTTCAAGTCTCAACAGTTTTTCGCGTTCAGATTGTACCATCTTAGTCACAGGAATCCCTGTCCATCTAGCCACTACTTCTGCGATGTCCTCATAAGTAACTTCCTCTTTAATAAGCGCTGTATCCTTATGCTCAGCTAACGATTCTTGTTGTTGTTCCAATTGTTCATGAGCTTGTTTAATTTTTCCATACCGCAATTCAGCGACCTTTCCATATTCTCCTTCACGTTCTGCTTTATCGGCTTCTAGCTTGTAGTTTTCTATGGATGTTTTTAACGATTGTATAGCGTCTACCACAGATTTCTCTGATTGCCATTTGGCATTAATTTCGTTTCGTTCATCCTTAAAATTGGCCAAATCAGCATTCAGGGATTTTAGTTTGTTTGTATCATTTTCACGTTTAATCGCCTCTATTTCAATTTCTAACTGCATAATTTTTCGATCCAAGACATCCAGCTCTTCAGGTTTAGAGTTCATTTCCATCCGTAGCTTTGAGGCTGCCTCATCCATTAAATCAATAGCTTTATCGGGCAAGAATCGATTGGTAATATAGCGTTGTGATAATTCAACAGCACCAATAATAGCCTCATCTTTGATACGAACTTTGTGATGTGTTTCATATTTCTCTTTGATGCCTCTTAAGATAGAAATGGCACTTTCTGAATCAGGTTCATCTACCAAAACTTTCTGAAAACGTCTTTCTAAGGCTTTATCTTTTTCAAAATATTTCTGATACTCATCTAGTGTTGTTGCTCCAATAGCTCTTAACTCTCCTCGAGCAAGAGCAGGTTTCAGAATATTTGCAGCATCCATAGCTCCCTGACCACCACCAGCTCCCACGAGCGTGTGGATCTCATCAATAAATAAAATAATGCGTCCATCAGATGTCTTAACCTCTTTAATTACAGACTTCAGGCGCTCTTCAAACTCTCCTTTAAACTTAGCACCAGCAATCAATCCACCCATGTCTAACGAGAAGATTTGTTTTTCTTTTAAATTTTCTGGAATATCACCACGAATAATTCTATGTGCCAATCCCTCTGCAATGGCAGTTTTTCCAGTTCCAGGTTCACCAACAAGGATGG
>JABSPP010000348.1 GCA_013214275.1 Flavobacteriaceae bacterium | reverse complement strand
CACCAATCGCATACAATGATGGATTCGACCGGGGCCTAAACGCCCTTCCGCTATTTCAAAGCCTCTCCCCTCACCTAAAATTAAATTTTCTTTAGGCACACGTACATTATGAAGTTGTATCTCTGCATGCCCCTCTGGTGAATCATAAAATCCAAAAACCGATAACGGCCTCATAATTTCTAATCCTTCTGAATTCATAGGAACTAAAATCATACTTTGCTGCTGATGACGTGGGGCACTGGGATCTGTTTTTCCCATCACTATGGCTAGCTTACAATGTGGATCCATTGCACTACTGGACCACCATTTTCTTCCGTTAATAACATATTCATCACCATCTAAAACAATAGAAGTTTCAATGTTAGTAGCATCAGAGGAGGCCACGTCTGGTTCGGTCATCAAAAATGCGGAGCGGATATCACCATTCATCAGAGGTACTAGCCATTGTGACTTTTGTGCCTCACTTCCATACTTTGCCAACACTTCCATATTTCCAGTATCTGGAGCAGCACAATTGAAAATCTCTGAAATCCACATGCGTTTCCCCATCATCTCAGCTAGTGGTGCATACTCAAGATTGGTTAGCCCCGGACTCAACACACCATAATCTTTAGGAAGAAAGAGGTTCCATAGACCTGCCTGCTTCGCCTTCTGTTTGAGTACTTCTATTTTTGGCCATCGCTTCCACCTGTTGTGTGAACGCTTCTGAAAATCAAGAAATTCTCCTTCTAAAGGAATCAAATGCTCATTGATAAAAGCATTGAGTTTTGATTGTAGTTGTTTTGATTGCTCTGAATATTCGAAGTTCATTATTTTTATGGCTATTGTTTCACTCGATTAAATGTGTCATAAACTTGATATTTTCAACTATTTAATCGTATTAATTTATTGATTCTTATTTGACCAATCCCTCAATGTAAGTTTTATTGGGACCTTATCAACCAGCAATCGTATATCCACCATCAGCAGTATAGACGCCACCCGTCATGTAAGCTCCTGCGTCGGATGCTAACAGACAAGCTAACCCAATCATCTCTTCGGGTTGTCCCATGCGTCCGCTGGGAATGGTCTTTTCTACTTTGTGCAATAATTTCTCATTCGTCCATAACGCAGCACTAAATTTTGTTTGAATCAATCCAGGGCAAATAGCATTTGCACATATGCCATACTGTCCCCATTCTTTAGCCTGATTTTTTGTCATCATTAAAAGAGCTGCCTTACTTGTATTATACAATCCCAATCCAAAACCAGGTGTTAAAGCTTCAACAGAAGCTATATTGATGATGCTTCCTCGTTGGTGTACTTTTAGGTGAGGCAGTGCTAAATTGGATAATGCCCATGGGGCTTTGACATTGATTTCCATAATCTTATCAAAAATTTCAGGCACCACATCTTCAATGGGACCAAAAACAGGATTAATAGCTGCATTATTCACTAAAATATCAATACTCCCAAAAGTATCAATGGTTTTATCCATTAGGTACTTTCTCTGCTCTCCTTTTCCAATATGACAGGCAATCCCAATAGCTCTCAATCCTTCTTTTGTAAATTCTTTTACTACCTCATCACAGCTATCTTGACTTCTACTACTGATGACTACTGCTGCTCCTTTTTCTGCCAATCCTCTAGCAATGGCTTTTCCTATTCCTTTACTTGATCCAGTAATGATAGCTACCTTGCCCTCAAGGTTAAATTGATTGTTAATGTGCATTATATGATGGGTTCTTTGTCTTTTTTTACAGTAATCGTTTCTGAATTTAATAGAATTCCTGCCAGTCCAGTTGTTTTGTGTAATTCGTAGGTATAATAGTAGTTTGTAGCGTGCAATTTACTTTCGTAGAAAACTTTGGAATAAAATCCCTTATTTTCTAAAGCACTGCTGGCATTGAGCGCGATCTCTAACCATGTCCATGACATAAGAATGAGACTCAAAAATTCCATAAAAATAGATGCATCTGCTAAAAAACGCTCATAGTCTCCTTTCTTAGCGTAAGGCATCAGGTGAGTTAATACTCGCTGAGTCAATATTAACTTCTGACCGAGAGTTTCTGCAAAAGCTTCCAACTGCTCTATCTGAATTGCAGCTTGAATGGTTTTAGTGATTTCTCCTGACAGTAGTTCCAAGGCTTTTCCATTGTCCATTGTTACCTTTCTGCCAAGCAGGTCTTGCGATTGAATTCCTGTTGTTCCTTCATAGATGGAGAAGATTCGGATATCCCGATAGTATTGTTGTAGGATATAGTCCTAAAAAAACCCATATC
>JABSPP010000347.1 GCA_013214275.1 Flavobacteriaceae bacterium | reverse complement strand
CTTTGTATACAACCTATTAATAAAAATAGCAATGACAGTTTTATAACCATATTAGACCGCATTATTTGTTTTTATGCAAATTGTATGCCATTTAAATTTTCACTGATAGGTTAAAAATAACCAGGAAATATCTTACAATTGATAAGATGAATGTCATTATTGGGATAATCTGAATTAATAAATTGTCATTTTTGATTATATCATTGAATATCGAATCAGCGTAGAGCGGCCAGTTGCCTGACCGACCCGCCACAGATCCCAGCGTGCGAAACTACCGCACTGGGCTCCTCAGTTACATTCGTTTTCGTGTTCACATTACGCAAAAGAAACTCCCTTGGTTGGATAAAGCGACTTCGTAATTTTTGGTTGTTTAAGACCATAATAATCTACAATTTCACTGAATACCTTCCAATTAAAACTTCGCCTTTGACTACGCCTATTCAACCATTTGAATAAATTTTCAATAACCGTTTGGTAAAACTGACCAATCCGTTTGAAATTTCCCTCTACTCCAAAATAGTTATAATAACCCGTTAGCTTCCGGTTCATCCTAGTAAAGATGTTCCTTATGCGCTTGTTTCTATTGGCTTTGCACCACTCTTTTACGTTCAAAACTGACTGCCGAAACCTTGACGTTGCCGTCCGGTGCATCAGCATGTCTTTCCCTGTTTGAGATGTGCCCCACCAGAACTCAAATCCCAGAAATGAAAACCTTTTACTTCGCCCCTTCCTAAACCTTTCAAACATAAGTAATCTGGTTTTGTCCGGAGCTAATTCAAGGTTGAATTTCTGTAGTCTTGTTTTCATTTCCTGCATGAATTGTTTTGCATCCCGATAGTTTTGGAATGTTGCCACATAATCATCGGCGTAACGAGTATAATTCGTTCCACCATCACAGGCAGGTGTGACACGTTTCTCATGCCAGAGGTCTAGAACATAATGTAAGTATATATTGGCAAGCACTGGACTTACTATTCCACCTTGGGGAGTTCCGGTCGTGGGATGGAGAACTTTACCTGTCGTCTCCATTATCCCCGCCTTTAACCATTTCCAGATTAATTTTAGAAGCGCACGGTCATCTACCCTTTGCATTAACATTTTAATCATATACTTATGATTTATGTTATCAAAGAATGATTTGATATCCGCTTCTACTACCCAGCTTTTCCGATTGAGTAATCCTCTACGAAGTGCATAGAGTGCCTTGTGGGCATCCTTTTTCGGACGATAACCAAAGCTAGTATCCAAAAAGTCAACTTCGTAAATTGACGACAAAATCTGAGCCACTGCATATTGTAGTATTTTATCTGAAATAGCAGGTATCCCTAAAGGGCGTAATTTCCCTTGAGCTTTTGGTATGTATACCCTACGTATGAGTTTGGCACGATATCGCTTTTCTTTAAGGCTACTCACCAATTCATCGAGATTAGCTTCTAGATTTTCACCATACTCTGAAAAACTGATTCTATCTATTCCCGGAGCAGCGTTCTTATTCAAAGAATAATATGCTACCCTTAAATTGGTTTTGTTGAGTAAACTATAAAGAGCACGAAACCGTCGTTTCTTTTCTTGTTTTGCTACTTCTACTATTCTACTCAGTGAGGTTTGCATTCGTTTATCCGGCCTGTCATTACCGGGAGATGTTTCCTTTGAGCACTGCATGTAACTGCTATTCCCTTCCCCATGCAAAGACCAGTAAAGGACTGGTATTCACTTGTAAACGGCTCTCCCGCTCCCAGAGTACTATGAAATAGTCTGACTTCCTGAAAATCATCAAACCCCTCTTCTTTTCTGTTGAATGGTTTTACCATTTAATACAAACATAAATGGAATTCTCAGGATCTCCCAAGTTCCTGACGATATTCTATTAACATGCCACGTTCTCTGACCCCGGCAGGACTTCAGTGCCAGGCAATAAGGCACCTCCATGTTGATTTCTATTGTGTTAAAGATATCATCTCCTGCAATTTAAACTCTGTCGAGGCTGAATGTTCTTCAGGGAACACGAATTCCCTTATGGCCTATTAATTTCTCTGTCTACGCTTCGTCTGACTGTTACCAGTTTCGACGCAAGACTCGATACAGGTGAGTTGCCAACCCTTACCTGATGAGGACTTTCACCTCACAAACATCGCCAAGCTTTGCTTGGCGCACTATCACAGAATTTACCCGCAAGCGTCGGTTGCCGTGCCAAATTTTGTTATTTGGCAGCGATGTTATTTCCATTCCATTTTTAATTTCTTTTTATTCATAGCACAATCCATTAAATATGAATT
>JABSPP010000346.1 GCA_013214275.1 Flavobacteriaceae bacterium | reverse complement strand
AATGAGCTACACAACACCCTTTCGCACTACCTGTTTTTTCAAATGAAAATCAAAACCCCCATAAACACTGAGTTTGTTACACTGAAAACACCCAAAATACCACTCAAACTGTCAAACTCAAGAATAATATGTATCGAATTGCAAGACAACAGTTAGAAATACTAAATAAAACTGACATGTTGAAGTCAATAAAAAAACAATCGGATTCAACTTATATAGACGAGCAAAAGAAACCAAAATAAAATACTACAGCGAAGGCTAAAGCAACTGCTTGCTGCGCAACATTCGTCCATAGGCCAACTCATATTAACTTTTGACATCCGATGCATAAAACGATGAAGCTCACTATTGCTTGGTTCAACAAAACCTAAACGAAACTAAAACGCGGTTTAGTTGATACGTTACCATATACCTTTTAACAGTTGTTCCTATTGCGCAAATAACTGTCCTATATCTTTAAAAGCCTTAAACTCCAGAGCATTTCCCTCAGGATCATTAAAAAACATGGTCGCTTGCTCACCTATCTGTCCCTTAAATCGGATGGTAGGCTCTATAGTAAATATTGTGTTGATGGCCTGCAAACGCTCCGACAGATCTGTCCATGCTTCCCATGAAAGGACTACTCCAAAATGTGGAACAGGAACATGGTGACCATCAACAGGATTGGAAATACGTTGTGGTGCTACATTATCCTTTTGATGGAGCACCAATTGATGTCCAAAGAAATTAAAATCTACCCAATGGGTATCGCTTCTTCCCTCCTCACACAGAAGGATATCTCTGTAAAATGTCCTACATGGTTCTAGGCTTTTTACAGGAATGGCTAAATGGAAAGGTAATGTCATTGTTAAATATTAAATATCCGTTTTATAAATATCATCGATTGCTGTTTGTACAAAAAAGCTAGAATCCAGCCGCTGTATCATCGCCCCTGGGATCGGCACCACCTTCATAGCTGCCATCACTGAGACGAAGGATTCCCGCTACTTTACCAATTACCCTAGAATTTCTTTCATTCAATTGGTAGCCTAAATCCATCAATTCCTTTTTTACAATGGTATCGAACCGATAAGGCTCAAGCACCACAACATCAGGTAACCATTGGTGATGAAAACGAGGCTGACTCACAGCCTCTTGCATGCTCATTTGATACTCATGAACATTTAAAATGGTTTGTAGTACAGAAGTGATAATGGTAGACCCTCCCGGTGTTCCTACCACCATCCATAATTGTCCGTCTTTCTCTACAATGGTGGGAGTCATAGAACTGAGCATGCGCTTTTCGGGAGCAATTTCATTCGCTTTAGCGCCGATCAGTCCAAACATATTAGGAACCCCAGGTTTACTACTAAAATCGTCCATCTCATTGTTAAAGAAAAATCCCAGTTCCTTACTGTAAAGTTTAGATCCATATCCTCCATTCAGAGTGGTGGTTACAGAAACAGCGTTCCCATATTGGTCAACAATAGAGAAATGAGTGGTTTCATCACTTTCTACTATTTCAATATGTCCATGAGCCACGTCTTTAGAGAGTGTTGCTTTTTCAAAAGAGAAATCTTGCATTCTAGCAGCAGTGTACGATTTGCTGATCAGTGTATCTACAGAAATGGTCACAAAATCTGGATCGCCTAAGAAAAAACTGCGATCTGCATAAGCTCTGCGCTCTGCCTCAATAATCACTTGCATCGCTTTTGTAGTATGATGACCGAATACATCCAAATCATAAGGCTCGATAGCATTCATCATCTGAGCAAGACAAATTCCACCACTAGAAGGTGGCGACATTGAAATGATGTTTAAATCGTCGTACTGGAAGGTAATGGGAGTTCGCCATTGAGCTTGGTATCTAGCCAAGTCCTCTTCTGTGATAATTCCACCGTGGTCTTGAATACATTGTACTATTTTTTTTGCGGTTTCTCCTCGATAAAATTCATCTCTCCCATAAGTGGCAATTCGTTCTAGGGTTGCCGCTAGTGCTGGATATTTAATGGTATCTCCTTCTTTCCAAGCTTTTGCCATTGGAATAGTATCGAGGTTGACCTTCAAAAACACCTCTCGATAGCGCTCTATACGCAGCTGTTGCTTTTTGGTAACAACAACACCTTTTTTTGCTAAGGCAATTACAGGAGCTAGGATTTCAGAAATAGGGAATTTTCCAAACCTCTCATGCGATGCAAATACTCCAGCTACGGTTCCGGGCACACCAACGGCATAAGCACCAAGCGTACTTTTGCCCTTCATCACATTGCCCTCCTCATCCAGGTACATATCGCTACTTGCTG
>JABSPP010000345.1 GCA_013214275.1 Flavobacteriaceae bacterium | reverse complement strand
GGAGAGTAGGTAAGCATAGATCATACAAGGTAATCCTGGGTAAAGCATTAGAGGATTCAGAAGAATATCCTATCGAAGGATTAACCACAGTGGGTGAAAAGTACACACAACTCTATGATCGCTTCAAGAATGGAGTAGATAGAGGGATAGGTATTGATGGGATACAGGGATTGAATAAGTTAATGAGGTTTGCTAAAAAAGGAACGGTAGAGTGTATAACTGGTACGCCAGGAGCAGGTAAATCAAACTTCATTGATGTACTGTCATCATGTGTAATCAATGAGTTAGGTTGGTCGGTAGGGTACTTCTCGGCAGAAACAGAAGTTGATGATCACATCACACAGATATCAGAAAAGATGTGGCGTAAGCCGTTTGAAAGACTGAAAGAGGATGAGTTTTTGCATTCGATGGAGGTCTTAAATGAGCATTTGTTTTACATCAATTCATTGAGAGGTGAGATTAAAACGGTTGATGGATTACTAGAGACTGCTGTAGAGTGTGTACTCAAGCACGGTATTGATATGTTAGTAGTGGATAATATGTCACTGATTGATCGCTCTGGCAAGGAAGGATCTCAGATGCGTACAAATATCGATGGCATCATGGCTAAGTTCATATCATTTGCATCGACATACCAAGTTAAAGTATTCTTAGTTGTTCACCCTCGCAAGATGTCCAAGAGAATGGATGGTAGCTATGGAGATATAGAGGGGTATGATTTAGCGGAGAGTGCTGCATACTTTAATCTAAGCGACGGGATGTGGTCTATAGAGAGGGTATCAAAAGATAGCTACGAAGTAAAGATCCGAAGGATCAAGAATAGGAACAAGCACACAGGTAAGCTTGGAGAGATAGAGGTTGAATGGGATTACGATTTAGGAGGCTGTTACAAAGAGATCAACTATGCTAGTAGTTACACTAGTAAGTTAAGAGAACAGCAAAGATTAAATAAAGTAACCCAAGAAGCTCTTGAGTTAATGAATAAATAATAGTATATTGTAGGTAACGTTAAATTTTAAAAAATATTTAAAAAATGAAATTTAAGACTACAAAGGGAATGACACCCGATACAGCTCCAGAAGGCATGGTATTAGCAAAATACTTAGAACCATTTCTTGGTGGGTGGGCAATAGAATATACAACGGCTTACTTTGACAACCCAAATGACTATGAAGAACCAAACGGAGATGAAGGTTGGAAAGATTGGGATAGTAGCAAACAGATAAATGTGATTGCTTATTGTGAACTACCAAAGAAAAATCAAAAAGAAAACCCCTGGTTTAGTATTGATCAAAAAGAGATAAAAGCTAAACATGGTACTTTCTTCCCGAATTACGGGTCAGTTGGGGAATAATAAAAAAAAGAAAAAAATATGAAACCTTTAATAGAAATTTGGCTATACGCAATGTATTTAACTTACTGGATATTTTGGTTAGGCAGTATGGCTATATTCAATGTGACGTTTTGGGAGGGAATCTTAATCGGATTGATAGCGTTCGTGTTACATGCGATAACATTACAAATCCTGTATTGGATAAATGGATATGGATGGTTGTGGGACCCTAAATTGTAGGCAAACGTTAAATTTTAAAATATGAGAACAAAAGTAAATGAAAAAAATTTTGAGGATGGAAAAATACTTTATTTGTATTTGAATAATTATGCACTTGACAGAAGCGGTAGGTGTGATTTAGGTATGACAGATGACTTAGATTTTGCTGTAAAACAAAGTACTAAAAATAAAATATACAAGGTTAAACTGGAAGAAATACAATTAGAAGAGATGACTGAGCAAATACAAATAAAGAAGAAAGTGGTAAAACCTAATGCCATATAACAGTATATATCAGACATATATCCGATATACACTTGACTGTTTGCATAAATAATAGTATATTGCATTATGAATGAAAAACAGTTTGATAGTTACGAGGAGTATCTTTTCGCCAAATGGTGTGAAGAGTTGAAGAACGAAGGCTATATTAAGTCTTGGCAGCACGAGGGTACAACTATCGAACTGACCTCACCCAAGTACGTCCCTTGGAGGAAACAAATGAAGACGAAGGTAAAGGTGGAGGAGAAGAAACTGCTTGAAGGTAGTTCCTATACTCCTGACTTTACAATCAAATGGGAGAGAAAAGCTAACGGAGTCTTCTGTTGGCAAGAAATGGGGACGTACAATAAGATCGGTAAGGGTTGGCTTTTCTCTACTGAGGGAGTTAGTATCGTGGAGATTAAGCCAGCCTTCGACCGAAACAACATGACCAGATTAGTGCGTGATAGGATCAAGCAAGCAATGG
>JABSPP010000344.1 GCA_013214275.1 Flavobacteriaceae bacterium | reverse complement strand
GAACCATCAATTTCAATAGTGCATGGAAGGTAACACAAAGTTGTGAAGATGTCGATGGACCAAGATTGTATTGTGGAGAAGCTCGCCTATGGAGAGGGGATATTGAATTTAAACGATTAGATAGAGCTTTTCATCTGAAACAAGTGTGGATTGCTAAGTGGAATATCCCTTTCCTAGATGTACCTGGACCAGGGGGAACTTATGTAGATGGAAATGGTGCAACACAAGATTCTGGATGGCTATACCAGCAAAAATGTAATATAGATGAGCCTATATATGGAGAAGATGCTGCTGAATTACATTGTGGGTACCCAAAGTGGAATGCAGATATAGATTATGGAGCAGCTGAAGGAGATCAATTGAGAGTATATCATAACAGCCAAATATGGCTGCGAATTGGGTGGGCTAGTGCAGGTTTTGAACCTGGTAATCATACAGCATGGCAATACTTTAGCGATTGTACTCTAGAAAACGAATTAGGTAATTGGGAATAATTAGTAACAAACCCAACTTTAACAAAAAAGTTGGGTTACAAAGGGTATTATATAATATTTACTAATCCTATATAGTCTCGTTCAATATTTTTACAGCGTCTAATATATTGTTTTCGTTCAAATACAAATCAAAGAGAAGTCTATCTCCTCTATAATCGGTTAAAATTCATTTTGAATTCAAATATAAGGCTAATGAGAATTATAGAAATAATGTTCATTATATATAGAGATCTTATACCAGCTTACTTAGATTCAAGTAATAAATGCAACTTTTTAGATTTGAGATTTTAATGTATTTTTCAAAACAGAAAGAGAAAAAGGTTTTTCCCTTTCCTTGTTTTGAATGGTTTTGCTACCTTACTGCCTCAAATCGCCAAAAAAGAAAAAGCATGGCACATATAACCAAAGAACAAAGATACACTATTTCTACAATGCTAGAACAAGGGTATAGTCAAACGAAAATATCAGTTTGCATAGGAAAAAACAAGTCTGTAGTTAGCAGAGAAATAAATCGTAATTGTGATAAAAGAAGTGGTCTTTACAAGGATGTTTTAGCTCAGAGTAAATATAATAAACGGATGATTCTAAAGCCTAAGAGAGTGTATTTGACTAAAGAAATTATTGCCAATTCTGTTGAATTACTTCAAAAAGATTATAGTCCTGAGCAGATTGTAGGGGCATTGAAAAAACAAGGTAAAGCAACAGTCAGCCACGAGATATTGTATCAATATATTTGGAAAGACAAGAAGGAAAAAGGCGTTTTACATTCTCATTTGAGGAGACAAGGACGTAAATACAGGAAAAGAGGTTCGCTTAAAGATACAAGAGGAGCAATTACAGGGAGAGTATGTATCGAAAAACGCCCCGAAATAGTAGATAAACGTTCACGTTTTGGAGATTTAGAATTCGATTTAATCATCGGAGAACATCATAACCAAGCTATTTTAACCATTAATGATAGAGCTAGTGGAATGCTCAAGATGGTAAAAGTTTTTTCTAAAAAAGCAGATGAAATAACAAGAAAAGCTATAGAGCTATTGCAGGAATGGAAGCCTTATATACACACTATTACAGCTGATAACGGTAAAGAGTTTGCAGGACATAGAACAGTCTCCGAAGAGCTGAATATTGATTATTATTTTGCTCATCCTTACCATTCTTGGGAAAGAGGATCTAATGAAAATTTGAATGGTTTGATTAGACAGTATTTCCCCAAAGGCAGTAGTTTTATAGACATAACTGATGAGAGAATTAAGGAAATAGAAACTAAATTAAATGAAAGACCAAGAAAAAGATATAACTTTGCTACACCAATAGAGAAAATGGAAGAATTATTGTTTAACCAAGAAAGTTGCATTTAAAGGTTGAATTCTGCTTATAGTAAAAATACTATAATATAAAAAAAGGTTATGAAAAAAAACAAATAGCTTTTAGTCGCGGTAGCGATTGTATTATTGCACACAGATTGTAGTAAGAACAAGAACACAATAGAAGATACTCCTATATCGGAAACGATAGATACAAAAGATGTATTCAAAAAATTAACGATAAATGGGTTTGACTCCAAAGATGTGTCTATAACTATCATAGGTGATAGTATAAACGTTGTAGTGCCATACGATACCGACCTTACTAAGGTTAAAAACACTTTTGATCTTCCTAAGGGAGGAAAATCTGATCCTGCATCGGGTGAGGAGGTAGATTTTAGTAGTAGAACTGTGCCTTATATAGTGGAATATGAAGATACTAGTAAAGATACAGTAAAGATATCTATGAAGAAAACAGAAGCAATAGCTGGTAGTATGG
>JABSPP010000343.1 GCA_013214275.1 Flavobacteriaceae bacterium | reverse complement strand
GAGACACGTTGAAGGACTGTTTTCATGGGTATGTGATATTGTTTTTAGTATGTGTCTGTTTCACTTTATCAAATATACTATATCTGACTGATCGTGGGGAATATCATGGTCACCACTACTGATACTTGTTGTTCGTATATTTACAATGGTATTTTGAATGTTGCGTTAGGGATAGCAGCGGCATCCTTTTTTGTCCTGAACAGGCAAAAAAGATATAGCGGATAGCGCGACCCGTAGGGGAACGCTCAACAAAAAATAATGGAATCACCCCAACAGAAATAGTCATTGCTATTCCCAGATATCTGTTCTGTAATGCTCCTCTTCTTCTTGCATGATTTGCAGGTAACTCTTGTATCTGGACTGTGAGATCTTGCCTTCTTTTAAGGCCTCTTTTACTGCACACTGTGGCTCGCTGACGTGAATGCAATTGTAGAATTTACAGTGTTGCTTTAATTTGAAAAACTCTGGAAAGTAATCACCTAATTCTTCTTTGCTAATATCGACTACTCCGAATCCTTTAATGCCGGGTGTATCGATGATTTTAGCACTAAAGCTTAGATCAAACATTTCTGCAAATGTAGTGGTATGCTGTCCTTGTTTGTGCTGCTCTGAAATTTCTCTAGTTCTTAGGTTAAGACTGGGCTCAATGGCGTTGATCATGGTTGTTTTGCCCACTCCCGAGTGACCGGAGAACATACTTACTTTTGCTTTCATTAACTCTTTGACCTGATTGAGGTGTGTTCCTTTTGTTGAGGAGACTTCTATACATTGGTAACCAATGGCTTTGTAAGTTTTTTTTAGTGCTTGGACTTGTGCATATTCTTCTGCATTGTATGTATCTATTTTGTTGAATAGCAAGACGGTTTGAATGGAATAGGCTTCTGCTGTGACTAGAAATCGATCGATAAACGTGGTGAGTGTCGGTGGGTTTTTGACTGTGACGAGTAAGAAAACCTGATCGATGTTGGAGGCAATAACATGGGTTTGTTTGGAGAGGTTGACTGATTTACGAACGATAAAATTTTTTCGTTCGTGGATTTTAGTAATGACTCCTACTTCTTCATCTCCTATGGTTTCTAACTTAAAATCAACTTCATCGCCAACAGCAATGGGATTGGTGCTTTTGATTCCTTTGATTCTGAATTTTCCTTTGATTCTGCATTTGTGAAGTATTGCTTCACCTGTACTTATCCAATACCAACTCCCTGTTGATTTATATACGATTCCTGTCATGAATTAGACATTTAGCTTTTTTATGACTAACTTAGTATCTTTAACTAAAACAAATATCATGAAAAAATTCTGTATTATTATTTCTATGTTTGCTTGTGCTTTCACGATGGAAGCACAAGTATACGAATATAAAGTAATTACTAGCGTAGAATCAATTGTTACTAGTGGTCTGGGGAGGTCTAGAATTATTTCGGCTAGCGAAGATCGCAACTACCAAGATTTCACTTCTCAAAGAACAGATGGCAAAAGCAAAAAAGATGAACGAAATAAGTCAGATCGTTCTGAAATTCGCGTAAAAAACTTTGAAGAAACAAAGTTGTTAAACTTCTTTAACTTAGGAGGAATTCGCTTTCAAAATATTGCTGCGAACGATGCCGTAATTACTTCTAAAATTAATACCATGGTTGAACAAGGTTGGGAACTAGCTTTTGTAACTAGTGGTGTGGAAAGTTACGGTGGTAAAGGTGACAACGGAGGTATCTTTATTACAAGATACATCTTCAAAAAAATAAAGTAAGATCACTAGCATCCGAAAGTCGTAAAAAAATAAAGTCTTCGGAATACCGTATTTTTGGGTTAAATAAAAAAAGAAAATATGGGACTCTTCAGGCGTAGTAAAAATACCAAATTACCAGTAATTACTCAAATTCTTAATTTAATACCAACTTGGCTTTTTAACAGTTGTATCCAAAAGTATCAATCAGATAAATACACACATAAATACAAGACTTATGACCAATTAGTGGCTTTAAGTTTCGGACAGCTTAATAAATGTGAGAGTTTAAACGGTATTTCTAGTGGTATCGGTATCAACAAGAAGTTTATAGAAGATTTAAAACTCTCTCAAAGTCCGGCACGTTCTACGATGAGCGATGGCAATAAAAAACGAGACTGGCGTGTCTTTGAGCATCTTTACAACAGACTTTTGAGTCATTATCAATCGGTTTTGAAAAAGCATCATAAGCCCCACATCATAAAAGACATTAAGGGCAAGGTGGTTAAACTCATAGATAGCTCAACTATATCGCTATGTTTAGCTATGTTTGACTGGGCAGAGTTTCGGACAGCTAAAGG
>JABSPP010000342.1 GCA_013214275.1 Flavobacteriaceae bacterium | reverse complement strand
GGTAGAAGCAGGTAAAGTATAGGCTGGTTAGGTACAATACGGCTAATATAGTGACCCCGTATCTCATTTTCTTGTTCAGGTTCGATTAACCATTGTTTTAAGGACTTATCCTCTAACTCATCCAACTCTTTATAAAACCCCACGGCCACCGGACAAGTCTCTTCTGCATCAAACTCATCCTCACCAGGACGCAAATACCAGAACCGTGAACCTTCGGGATCTTTTAACTTGATCGGGTAGTCGAGAAGCGATCGCAAACTTTCAATCCGTTGTTCTTCGGTTCCAGTAATTACATCTCGAAGCTGTTGGATAGTAATGGTCATATTAGTCCTGGCGTTGCTTAAAATATTTATCAACCAAACTTTCACCCTTCACACCTATTTCTGTCAGCTTCCCTTCAATTAACTTCAACGCCATTGGTGACGGGTTAGCGTGTCCTCTTTCCCATCGGTTAACGGTAGGGAATGTTACCCCCAACTGATGAGCAAACTGTTCTTGAGTCAGGCTCAACGGGAGCGTGTCACTTTTGCGAGGGGAGTCTTAGTTAGCGGGCAATGTCCTACAACTAAGTTGTAACATTATTTATCTCTAGTTGCTTCTTCAACTAAATCTGACAGAGCAAGTTCAACCGTATAAAGTGATTGCTGTAAACCTTCAATTTTGGTTCGACGCTGAACCATATCCACCGCTTTCATAAAAGCTGGACTGCCTGCTTTTCCTATATATTTATGACAAGATGGTTTTCCCTCCTTAGTCACAAAAATCGGGTCATGGGATTGCCATTTATAATACCAATAATCCCCCCCAGTTCCTCTGGCTCGATATCTCACTATCCAACAACCAGGTTGGGCAATTTCTCCTGTTTCTCTGAGGGTTTCTATTTCTTTTTCCAAGCTCGTAAACAACGCTTTGATTGATTCAATTCGAGCAGCTAAATCTCCCGCTTTAGATGCCCTCTTTTTTCTCATCATTATTCAGAAAAATATGGAGAATAAAGTTGGGTAACAAAGTCCGCTAAC
Organism: Flavobacteriaceae bacterium; assembly: GCA_013214275.1. Taxonomy (GTDB): domain Bacteria; phylum Bacteroidota; class Bacteroidia; order Flavobacteriales; family Flavobacteriaceae; genus Polaribacter. The sequence continues at coordinate 1,290 of JABSPP010000342.1, read as the reverse complement.
CTTATACCATTTTATCATACAATTTGGTCATTGAGATAAGCACATCTGTGTGCCAAGACTTGAGGGACATTTTCTATTTTCCACTGCGCTCCACTGATTTTTGTTCTTCTATCAATCTGTTTGACGGCTGATTCGACTGCCCCAGAGCCGATAGAACAAATATGAAGCTCTGAGTATTCTTTATAGTTCACGATTCGGGATTTATGTTTGATAAGATATTTACAAAAATTCTCTGCTTTCTCTAAACCTGCCAGTAATTCTAAGGTTTTACTCAGTTTTCCCTTCCAGAGAAGAGACTCAACTTTTTTGAGTCGCTTGTTAGATCCTCCTATTTTATAAATATTTTCCTTTAAATGATACCAATCCAATATTTCTCTACGCTTCTCATTTGTGCTAATAAGAGTGATAATATTCCAGATTCCATCATGACCATCACCTAAACAGGTAACTGGATTATTTAATGGTTGAGAATTAACCCAATCAACTAACTTTTTATTCTCTTGAAAAAAGGCTTGTGTAACTTGTTCATGAAGACGAATTCCTTTATAATCTCTCCAAATACATTTCTCACCTTTGGGGGTTGTTAAACGAATTTTTCCTCCATCTACACTTAATTCTTTAACGGTATCTTTAACGTTTTGCCGTTCAAATTTATGTCGATGAACCAATCGTTGTTGAGTCTTTGCTGGCACATACATACCTGTTAAGACTTTTACATCTTTTTCGGCATTTTTATAGGAAACATTAGCACTAACTACTAGACAGCATTTTTCTAGATAAGGACTGATTTGGGTTGATGGTTTTACGTCTAAAATTTCTGCCTGTTTACTGGTAATTGGTAGATTTCCTAGACAACTTTTTAGGTTTCTGAGTTTTCCAGCAATGGTTTTTGTGACTTTTTTGATAAAAAAAATCCTATTTGGGGATTAACATGAGTAAGAAGTTTTTCTCTGACAACAGTTTCAATGCTTTCTAATGAATTTAACTCTGATGGTGATGTGTCTTCATACAAAATTTTGGCGATGGCAGCAATATGTTCACTTATGGCTTTCTCGTTTTCAGGTGTCATGGTAAAAATTGGAGTTAACTTACTTTAATTTTACCTTATTTCCCAAAATCTAGTTTTAGAGGCACTCGATACTTACAACTTAGTTGTATAACACTGTCCGCTAACTAATACCCCACCTGCAAAAGTGACACGCTCCCCATTGAACTGAGATAAAAGCTGTTTAAATTGAAAAGCAGAAGAAGAAGTTCGCCCCAGAAGTGTAACTGCTCACCGCAACAAAA
>JABSPP010000341.1 GCA_013214275.1 Flavobacteriaceae bacterium | reverse complement strand
GAGACATACTCACTAAGTCTGGCATATCTCCATCCATAGAAAAAACAGCCTCAGTCACTACATAGACTGCTGTTGACGAAGCCTTGTGGTTTGATATTATTGTGATGAGCTTTTTTTCTAAGTCTGATAGTTTGTTGTGTTCAAATTTATAGGATTTGGCATGACTCATTTTTATACCATCGCGAATGGAAGCGTGCGCCAACTCATCATATAAAATTACATCGCCTCGTTGTGGAACTGACGAGAAAAATCCAATGTTGGCGTCATAGCCCGAATTAAATACTAGTGCTGCTTCTGAACGATGAAACGCACACAGCAGTTCCTCTACTTCATGGTAAAATTGATGATTTCCAGAGATCAATCGGGATCCTGTAGCTCCGTTTTGTATGATCTCTCTCTGAATTAGAAGCTTATGAGCCTTGTGAAAAATAGCGGCATTGGCAGATAGCCCTAGGTAATCATTCGAAGAAAAATCAATTGGAAAACTTTCTCTAGGAAGCTGTCTCAAAGAATTGCTTTTGACTCTCTGATCGAGTTTTTCTTGTAGTTTTTTTGGCAAATCCATCCCCACAAAAGTAGCTAAAATCTCCTACCTTTGTGTTTTGAAATTCGACAGTGACACAAGAGATGACTCTTAAAGAAAAATGGGATTTTTTAGTGACCAAGCTCACACAGCAATTCTCAAATGGAGAAGATTTAAACCTTGATGGAATTATCTACCTAATTGGTGTTCAGGAACTAGGGCAGGGAAAACGTCGATTTAAGAAAGACGAAAAAATGAATCTGATGCATATTGCCATCTGCCGATTGCTCGAACCTTTTGGATATTATACGTTTGAGTATTTTGATGATGACGGCTGGCCACATTATCAAATGCTTACTGAGCTGCCGAATCTAAAACCTGGCGAACAAACTATTCTAATGAAACAGGCGATTATAGGCTATTTTGAAGAAATTGCTTTTTTTGAGTAACTCAAATGTGACATCAGGCTAAATTACTTCTTGGTCTTGGAGAGTTTTAGAACAACAATCAGTTCTTTGGACTTTCACGATCTCGAAAGCCTCTGTAAATGCCTAGAAGTAATTGGAAAATAGCATCAGTTTTCGCAGAGAAAAAGTACCTTTGGAGTGCTTTTTGAAAAATAAAAATGAAATCCATATTTATGAGAAGATTATTACTCCTAGTGGTATTAACGAGTACTTTCGTTCAGGCCCAATACACCGTTAAAGGTACGATACAACCTACAAAAAAATACAGATGGGCACTCTTGTATAAAATAGAAGGAACCAAAGAACGCTTTATTGAGAACTCAGAAATTAACAACCAGTTACTAACAACAAATGGAACGACCTTAACCATAGGAACTTTTGAATTTCAACTTCCCGCCAATGCAGAGTCAGGAGCATATAGGATCACTTATGACTTAAAAAAGAATAGCTATATCGATTTCCTTTTCAATAAGGAAGATGTGGAATTTTCTTTTAATCCCAAAGATGCAGAATCCACGATACGTTATACCAAATCAAAAGAAAATCAGCTATACATGCAGTTTCTTGGAGACCTTTCTGTCGCTCAATATACGATAGACTCACTGCAAGTAGCCTATCTAAAAGCACCCTCAGAAACCGTAGAGGCTTCATATAAAAAAGCGGTCGAAGAGATTCAAGAGATTCAATACGCTTATAACGAGTCCTCAAAAGGACGTTTAGTTCACCACTTTATCAAGGCAACAGATCGATACAACGCTCCAACAGTGGCAAAAAATCCACAAGAATACGTACAAGGGATCGTCGATCACTTTTTTGATCATATCGATTTTACCAACACCCACCTATACAATTCGTCTTTCTTGGTTGATCGTGTCAAAGACTACGTTTTTTACATGAATTATTCCCAAGATCCCGATCAGCAACAACACTATTATTTAAAAGCTACCAATAGTGTCATTGCTAAAATAAATGACCTTCCTTTTAAAGCAGCTATTATTGAGTTTCTCATCACAGAATTTGCAAGATCTAACAATTCCGCCCTGGTAGATCATCTCTTTGCCAATCATTACAATACGCTTCCTGTAGAACAGCAAAACGCAGAATTTAAAAAACAGATCAATGCTGCTATGGCCATTGCCATTGGCGAGATTGCACCCGATTTCTCATGGACAGAGAACGGCAACCAAGTCGCTCTATCCGAGCTCAATGATGGGACTAGCTACTTACTTATTTTCTACAGTACATGATGCCCCCACTGTTTGCGAGAAGTTCCCAAGGTGTATGAGTTGACCAAAGAGAAGAAGAACACCAAAGTCATTGCCTTTGC
>JABSPP010000340.1 GCA_013214275.1 Flavobacteriaceae bacterium | reverse complement strand
CATAACGAGCTTAAGGGTTGGTGCTTAAAGAACGCCCTCATGTATAATGCTAATGAGAACGGAATGGTTATGCTAATTATTGTGCGTCCTATCCATTCAGAATAGGAGCCAAAAATATTAAAGAACGAAAGCTCTAGTATTACTTGGATCGTAAAGAATAACCAAATATACTTCTTGCGTTCATCCTCTAACCTATATTTGTGCCTATCTAGGTTAGACACAACAATAAAACCCGATGCTTCAACAATAGCACCAAAAAGTAAGCCTAGCCAAAAAGGAACATCATGTCCTACTGCTAACATCATTTTGATCCATATTAGCGACCAAACAAATGCTTGCATCCCTATGGCAATTAATACCAAGATGTATTTGCCTATGGTTTTTATGGATGGATTTTCCTTTTTAGGTTCTTTAATCTCTGATTGCTCGACTTCTGATTGCTCGATCTTTGGCTCCTCAATAGGCTGAGTAGGAGCTTTGCAATAAGTATTATCATTTTTCCTAATTTGGGTTTCCCAATTGTATATTGGCAAATTGTTCAAATCAAAATCAATGGCTTTTTTCTCTAGCCATTCTCTTGCCCAAGTCTCAGGCACATAGTTGACTCGATTTAGCTTAACTAAGACATCCTCTGATGCCGCTTTTCGGGAAATGGACTGCGGCCCTGATAAATGACCTATCTCGGCCAACTTTTTTAAAGAGATTAGCACCTCACCTCTGTAGTTTATTTTCATAATTAATAGGTTTTAATTCTACGACCAAAAGCCCGTTGCGATAACAACGAGCTTGAGGAATGGTAGTATATCGGATTACCATCAAAACATCTCATTCTCATGTTCAACATCAATCGCCCCGACCGCCGAAAACCTAACACAGGCCATACCTTTTTCATCGGTTAAGGTTAACGTCATTCGTCGTCCTCTAAACTCGGTGCCTACTCGATCAATTTTAAATTGACCTTTGCGAATATGAATAACAGGATTATTATCCTTTAATCCTGATATGGTTATCGTACCCTTTTCGGTCGATAACATAACCTGTGACATTTGGTCCATGCTTTTTTGGACTTGTACACCTAATAGGTTGCGTCTTTGCATAGTTTATTGGTTTTGATTAAATAATACTTCTACCACCAAAAGCCCACTATTTACATAGTGAGCTTAGGATGCCTAAAAAATAGGACTTATCCTTCCTCGATACAGTCCCCAAAATACAATTCTATTTCCTCTACTTTTCCATGTAACGATAGCCAATCTATTGCTTCGTTTTCGCTCAATAGTTTGATGGACTCACCTTCGCTGCTGCTATTGCCGAACGTCTTAGCGTAAGACGTTGCAGCACCCCCCCAACCATGCAAAAAATACTGGCCTTTTTTGGTTTTATAAAGGGTTTCTTCAATTGCTGAGAAATCGTTTCTGTAACGACCGTTATCCCATTCTGCGATTTTAGTTGCTGTTTCCGTGTTGTAGGATTTTCTCTCGATAATAACTTTCATTTCTTCCAATTTTTAATTAAAAAATACTTCTATCACCAAAAGCCCACTATTTGCATAGTGAGCTTAGGATGTTTATCTTTCGCTCGATAGCTTGCATTAATTTAACGCAATCTAAAAGCGTTTTATTGGCCAATTGATAATCAATTGACCTACCTTTCTTAACCTGTACTACAAGCCCTCTATCTATTAGGCTGTATAGTAACTCTCTCACTGTATGCTTGCCTATTCCAGTAAGCAAGCAATAAGAATCCTGTATTTGCTGAAACTTCACACCTTTGGATGCACCAAGGAAAATAAAGAAAATCAGGTTCCTTTCCCTTTCTTCAAGTTTGAATAAAGGAGATGCTTTTTGCATCTTTTTGTCTAAGTATAGGATAGGCAGCAGTAGTGCTGCTTTTTTTGTTACTTTCATTGTAGGGTTTTGTCTTTATAAAATTTCCCAACTACCATTTATATTTTTATAAAGATAGATGATACACATTTTATTTATTGAATTAAAATAATCCATTGCTTGCCTGTCAGTTTCGCATTCATGCTCGCATTCCTTTGCGAAACCTTCAGGATTAATAAAACTCATTTTGTACTTCATTTATCAAAATTTTAATTTTTAATAATACTTTTTTGTTACTTTCATTATAGGGTTTTGTCTCTCAGCCATTGACGGGCAAAACTTACCACAGTTTCTTCAAATTCTAACTCAATACCCCATTCAGTATTCAATGGGTATTTCGCAATAAAATCCTGAGCTATCTCAAAAATTTTATCAAAAGATTGGAAGAGACTTCCCTTAATTATTTCATTTTCTCTAATTAGGCAACAAATAAGGGAT
>JABSPP010000034.1 GCA_013214275.1 Flavobacteriaceae bacterium | reverse complement strand
GAGGAAGAAGAACCAGTATGAAAGCATGTTAAGCATGCCAGAAGCCATATCACGAGCTCCTATCTGCAATGGAATAAGTAGGTTACTAAACGTACCAGAAAGACCACCTGTCAACACAAAGAATACCATGATGGTACCGTGTATGGTAACAAGTGCAAGGTAAATATCTGGACTCATCACTCCATCTGTTTGGTGTGGTCCTAGAAATGCTTCAACAATAGAAAATGATTTTTCAGGCCAAGCTAACTGCAGACGGAATAACATCGACATAAATACTCCAATGATTCCCATAATCATCCCTGTGATCAAAAACTGTTTGGAAATCATTTTATGATCCTGGCTAAAAATATACTTTGTTACAAATGTTTCTTTGTGATGGTGCTCTGACATAATCTATCTCTTTTAAATCGTTCCTTCTTTTACTGTAATGTTTCTGCTAGTATGGGTTGTTTTGCTAGCCATTCATTAAAATCCTCCTCTTCTTCTACAATAATCTTCATTTGCATATTGTAATGTGATGCTCCACAAATCTTGTTACACAACAAAATGTAGTCAAATTCATATCGTTCTTCTTCTCTGTTTCTCTTTCTAATTTCATTAATACCGTCAGTTTTTGCGATGACTTCTTGGTTCTGTCGCATTTCTTCGGTGGTGTATTTAGGGGTGAATGCAAACTGTGTTACCATTCCGGGTACACAGTTCATTTGCGCCCTAAAGTGTGGCATATAGGCTGAGTGTAATACGTCTTGGGAACGAAATTTAAACAATATTTTTCTTCCTTTTGGCAGACGGAGTTCTGTAACCTCTTTGTCGTCTAGAGAAGCATCGTCAGACATATCTACCCCCATCTGATTGTTGTTATTAATGTCGATAAAATTAACATTTCCCAAACCTAGAGTGTTGTCTGCTCCTGCATACCTTGCATGCCAGTTAAACTGTTTTGCATAGATTTCGATCTCCATAGGATCTTCATCATTAGCTACATACATCACGTTATTCCATTGCCATAAACCGTAACCAATTAGCACAACTAGTACTATAGCCGGGGCGATCGTCCAAATCAATTCTAATTTATGGCTATCTGCGAAGAATTTTGCTTTGTAGCCTTGTTTACCTCTATATTTATAAGTAAAATAAAAGATTAAAAATTGCACAGCAAACTGAACAATACCGATCAGCCAAAATGAAATATTAAATAAGGTGTCGTCGTGTTCTCCTTCTATAGAAGCTGATTCTGGGAGCATTACAACGTTCAACCAGATTAGACAGTAGATCATCATTGCATAGAAGAACACTGCAAATCCAATAAACATTTTTCCTTGAAAGTTATTGTCCTTGTCATTTGCGATTACACTCCTGAAGTTCATAATTCTGGTAATCTGCCAGAAACTTACTCCGATTGCAACAGCTATGAAAATATAAAATAACGCTAGCATAGTCTTTCTTCTTAATTAATTTAGATTAATGGTGATTGTTTTCTCCTGTTGATGAATGGTGCTCTATGTTATAGTAATGAAAATGTTCACTTTCTTTTAAAAATGGATTTCCAATTGGTACTGGATTTACCTTTGCAAACGCACTAAAAACTGTGTAAATAAAGATACCTAAAAAGAACAGTGCTGCTCCAAGTTCTGGGATCCCAAAACTCCAGCTGCCACCTACTGTTCCTGGCATGATCATGACAAATAAATCTACGTAGTGACCTATCAAAATAACAGTTCCACCGATGAGAACAAACCAAGGCTGACTCTTGAAATCGCTATTTAACAGTAACAGTATTGGGAAAACAAAGTTCATCACAAGCATACTCAAAAACAAGGTTTTATACTCTGAAAATCTCAATACAAAATATGTGGTCTCTTCTGGAATATCGGCATACCAAATAAGCATAAACTGGGCAAACCAAAGGTAGGTCCAGAATACAGAGAACCCAAACATAAACTTTGCTAAGTCGTGAATATGACTGTCATTTACCTTTGGTAGGTATCCTTTGGAACGCAAGTAAATGGTTACAAAAGCAATGGTCGTTAAAGCGCTTACCAAGAGGGTAGCTAATACATACCAGCCAAATAAAGTAGAGAACCAGTGAGGATCTAAGGCCATAATCCAATCCCATGAAGCCATAGATTCAGTAAACATGAAGAATACTAAGAAAATGACAGATGCATTATAGTTTTTCTTAAAAATCTTAATATCAGTTGCAGTATCTTCAGCGATAGAGTTTTTGCGTATAAACCACCTGTAGAAATTCCATACGAGCAGGTAAAAAATTCCACGTACAATCCATCCAGGAGTGTTCAACCATAATTTCTTACCATATACAATAGGATCAAAGTTTTGGCTAGATTTATCAAATACACCATCGCTCATCCACGTAAACAAATGATTGAAATGCATTCCTGTTAGTACAATAACAATCAACATAATAATTGAAGTTGGTACTAAATTGGCAGTAATGGCTTCCATCACTCTAAACAAGACGATAGACCATCCAGACTGTGCTACTCTTTGTGCCGCGTAGAATGCTAGTACCAATAAGGTTATTCCTAGGAAAAATAATAAGGATACATACAACGCAGCCCATGGTCTGTTGTGCATTTGATGTAGTTTGTGAGTGATTTTCTCTTCCTCACTGTGTCCTGTATCGTGGTGGTTGTGAGATGCATGGTGCTTTTCTCCTGCATTCTGTTCATTGGTATCGTTGTGATGTGTTTCTTGTTTAGCACTGCTGTTATCGTGGTTCTTAGCAGTATTCCCGTGATCACCGTGTTGTTCAGCAGCTAATGCAGCTTTTGCGTCAGCACTAGTTTTATTCAAACCATTATAGAAACTCCAGCCTGTAGCTAGGAATCCTATGGTGATTAGGGTTAACGAGAATGTTTTTATTTTACCTGAGAATTGATACATATCTTAAGTATTCTTCTTTGTAATTTAGTTTAAATCCTTTTTCAACTTTTCAACATATTGAGTTATTTGCCAACGTTCCTTGTGGGTTAGCTGTGAAGAGTGTGATCCCATGATGCCTTTACCATACATTAACACGTGATAAATGCTTCCTTCGCTGATATTTCTTCCAGCGTCGTTGTAGGCAGGGACACCTCCTATTTTTTCTTTCTGTACTAACCATCCGTTCCCGTCCCCTTTTTTACCGTGACAGCTCACGCAGTATATACCGTACATTTTTTTTCCATTCTCTAGATTGAGTTCGTCTTTGATTAGTGGTGATTTTAGCTCAGCTTTTGCCAAATCGTAGCCTTGGTTGGAGTTTTCGTACTCGTAAGGTACCCAGCCCCTTGCGATGGTCTTTTCTACAGGTTTTAGGTTTGATGATATTTCTGATGTTAAACTTACAGATGCATCTGCATCGTAGGGTACAGAAACATACATATCTGGCATATATTGGAATTGCCTCTGTCTCTTGTTTGAACAAGAAGCCAAGCTTACTAGAATTACTAATACTACACTATTTTTAATATATGTTCTCATTCAATCTAATTTTAGTGGTCATGAGTATCTTCTACTTCTACTACTTTGATTTCTACAGCACCTGTTTCTTTTAACAATTCAGTAAGCTCTTCTTCATCCTCACCAACAGGGATTTCCATTAAAAAGTGATCATCTGTTGTTCTTGGATCGGGATTTTCTGCTTCCTTAAAAGGCCAAATTCTACTTCTAAGGTAAAAGGTAATTACCATGAGATGCGCTGCAAAGAATACAGTCATTTCAAACATAATAGGAACAAATGCTGGCATATTGGCAAACCAAGTTGAGTTTGGTTTTCCTCCAATATCTTGTGGCCAATCGTTAATCATTGTGTACCATGTCAGCCAGATTGCTATTGACAATCCTACGAGTCCGTACATAAATGAGGCAATTGCAATTCTCGTGGGAGCCAATCCCATAGCTTTGTCTAATCCATGGACAGGAAATGGACAGAATACTTCTTCGATGTGGTGGTGAGCTGCCTTGACTTTCTTAACAGCTTTTAGCACTACTTCATCATCGTTGTACAGTGCATGGATTACTTTACTACTCATGATTAGTGTCTCTTAGTTTTTTATAATTCTCTCCCGATGATTTCAAAATTGTTTTTACCTCTGCAGTGGGAATTACCGGGAATGTTCTAGCATATAGCAGGAACAGGACAAAGAAGAAACCGATGGTTCCAATAAATATACCCACGTCTACAAATGTTGGTTCAAAACGCCACCAGGTAGATGGTAGGTGTCCTTTACTTAGTACAATTGCAATAATGTCAAAGCGTTCAAACCACATTCCAATGTTTATGGCTATTGAGATTAAGAAAGACCAAATAAAACTTCTTCTTACTTTCTTAAACCACAAGAATTGTGGAATAAAAATGTTGAAAATTAGCAGTGACCAGAAAGCCCACCCATAAGGACCTCCTTCCGCTCCTAACGATAGATAGGTGTAATCTTCGTAAGGTGAACCAGTATACCAAGCAATAAAGAACTCTGTAGAGTAGGCAATGGCAACAATTCCTCCAGTAAGAATAATCACTACATTCATATATTCGATGTGCAAACGAGTAATGTAAGATTCTAGGTTGGTTACTTTACGCATTACACCCAATAGTGTTTGCACCATGGCAAATCCAGAGAAAATTGCTCCTGCAACGAAATAGGGAGGGAAAATAGTTGAGTGCCACCCTGGGTTAATCGACGTTGCGAAGTCCATTGATACAATGGTATGCACAGAGAGTACTAATGGTGTTGCTAAACCTGCTAGTACTAGTGACACTTCTTCAAAGCGCTGCCAGTCTTTGGCTCTACCAGACCAGCCAAAAGACACCAATGCGTAAATCTTTTTTTGAAAAGGCTTTACAGCTCTATCTCGAATGGTAGCAAAGTCGGGAAGCAACCCTGTCCACCAGAATACGAGCGATACTGATAAATAGGTAGATATTGCAAACACATCCCACAATAGGGGTGAGTTAAAGTTCACCCATAAAGGTCCGAATTGGTTAGGAATAGGCAATACCCAATAACCATTCCACGGACGTCCCATGTGGATAATGGGAAACAATCCTGCTTGGAAGACAGCAAAGATAGTCATCGCTTCTGCGGATCGATTGATTGCCATTCTCCACTTCTGACGAAATAATAAAAGCACTGCAGAGATTAGTGTTCCTGCGTGACCGATACCTACCCACCATACAAAATTGGTAATATCCCATGCCCAGCCAATATTTTTATTTAATCCCCAAACACCAATACCTGTTCCCACAGTGTAAAAGATACAACCGAATCCCCATAGCATGGCTGCTAAAGAAATGTAAAAAGCTATATACCAGTTTTTATTTGCTTTTCCTTCTATAGGTCTCGCAATATCTTCTGTTATGTCGTGATAACTTTTCTCACCTAGTATTAAGGGTTCCCTAATGGGTGCTTCGTAATGAGACATATGTAATGACTTAGTTTATTTTATATTTAAAGTTGCATGTTTCAAAATTGTACTCTGATACTATGACCACTTCATTTTCTATCTCTTTCTAACTTTCGTTTGTATTTCTCACCTTTACCTGATACACAACATTGGGTTTTGTCTGAATGTAATCTAATACGTGAAAAGCTCTCTTGTCTTCTACCAACTTTGTAACTTCCTCTTCTTTATTATTCACGTCTCCAAACACCAGCGCCCCTGTAGTACACGCACTTGAGCAAGCAGTAGAAAGTTCTCCTGTCTCAATCTTTCTTCCTTCCTTCTTAGCTTTTAAAATGGTTGCTTGAGTCATTTGAATACACATGGAGCATTTTTCCATGACACCTCTTGAGCGCACCACAACGTCTGGATTTAATACCATTTTCCCGTATTCGTTGTTCATATTGAAGTCAAACTCATTGTTTTCTGCATAGTTAAACCAGTTAAAACGACGAACTCTGTATGGGCAGTTATTCGCACAGTATCTTGTTCCCACACATCGATTATAAGTCATTTGATTCTGACCTTGACGACCATGCGTGGTGGCTGCTACGGGGCATACTGTCTCACAGGGAGCGTGATTACAGTGCTGACACATCATTGGTTGGAAGGTTACAGATGGGTTTTCTGCTTCCTCTTCTAGAACTTTATACATGGCTGCGTCTCCCAATCCTAAGCTGTCTTTAGCAAACTCTCTAATAGATTGCGAAGTGGGTTCTTCGTTGTAAACTTCCTTGTATTTTTCTTCAATACCTGAAGAGTAGTAACGATCAATACGCAACCAGTGCATATCTCTTCCTACTCTCATTTCTTTCTTTCCAACGACTGGGACGTTGTTTTCTGCATGACAAGCAATGATACAAGCTCCACAACCAGTACAGGAATTTAGATCAATAGACAAATTAAAATGATGTCCAATTTCTCTGTTGTGAGCATCCCATAGATCAATGGTCTTAGCTTCTACTTCGTCATGATCGTAGGATACCATTGCTGGTTGATTCCATGAATGTTTAGGATCTTTGGAAGGATCATTGTAATCTTTAAGAGAGACTTCTTTTAAAATATCATGGCGACCAGCTATGGTTTTCTGCACTTGCATACAGGCAAACTTGTGTATTGGTTCGGAGATTCTTTCTACAGTCACTCCATATTGTACGTGTTGCCTATTCGCATAGAGGGGGAAAGCATTAACTCCCACCTGCATGTCTTTTTTTAAGTTGGTCTTCCTCCCATATCCCAATGCCAATCCTACCGATCCTGAAGCTTGACCTGGCTGTATCAATACAGGAACTTTTTCTAAGGTCGTGCCATTGACGGTGACTTTGGCATAATTTCCATTGATCGCACCGTTGTCTTTAACAGGATTTTCAAATTTGAGCTTTCGTGCATCAGCAATTGACATCAAGAGGTAGTTATCCCATGCGGCTCGTGTGATGGGGTCGGGAAGTTCTTGTAGCCACGGATTATTAGCTTGATTTCCGTCTCCTAGTGCTATTGTAGAGTATAGATTTAACTCAAAACCTTCTTGTTTTCCTAAACTAAGAAGCGCATTAGCAGCTGCATTCAGATCGATCGTTGTTTTTGTCACAGATGATGTTTCCTTTCTGTTAAAGAATCCATCGTGTAATGTTTGATTCCACGATTGTCCTTTTAAGATATTATTTGTCCAGTAGTCTCTTAGATAATCGTAGTATGATATATTGTTTCCGGACCATTTTAAAAGGATGTCTTGTAGCTGTGATGTGTTGAAAAGGGTTTGAATGGTTGGCTGCATTAGTCCAAAACGACCAGCAATCATAGATACATCGCCCCATGATTCTAAGTAGTGAGAAATGGGTAACGCGTAGTCTGAAACAGTAGCGGTATCGTTGTCTTGAACAGACATTGCCACGGATAATTTTAACTTTTCCATGGCTGTTGCTAAGTCAGATCCTTGCGAGGTATTGTAAATTGGATCAACATTGTATGTAATGAGTCCTTTAACAGTACCAGATTTCATGTTTGCTATGACTTCAGCTAACTCGTTGTCATTTCCCTTTCTGATATGTAAGGGGTTGTAGGGATCAAAAACCTCACTTTTCAATGCTTCGTTGATTGCATAGGCAATCAGCTGCACATTTTTATCGTTAGATCCAGTAACTACGACACCTTTTGATCCTGATTTCTTTAATGCAGCAGCGACTTCTTTTACTTGTGTGTCTACAGGAGTAGATTTTGATGATAGATTGGCCCCTGTGATGGTATTGTATAAGTTGATCAGCGCAAACACCTGGTCAGATTCTTTAGTGACCACACGTTTGTCTGCGTTAGCTCCTGTTAAGGACATATTAGCTTCAAACTGCACATGGTAAGACATCTGATTATTGGGGTTTCTGCTCGCTGCATATCCCTTTTCGAATCCTCCATGCCAGTCTCCAAGAAAATCAGCTCCAAATGAGACGATGATTTGTGCCTTATCAAAATGATAATTTGGGATGGCTCTGTTTCCATACATAGCTTGATAGGCTTCTGCTGCTCCGTGTTCAGAAATAGCATCATATACCACGTGCTTTACATTTGGATATGCCTCAATAAATTCTGAAATAATCTGTGTTGTAGACGGACTTGCTAAGGTTCCTGTTAGCAGCACCACTGGTTCATTTGCATTTCTTAATGCTTTCAATGTCTTTCCTATTTCATTGTGTGCAGTGGCCCATGTGATGGTATTTTCACCTTTTCTAGGCTCTTTTAAACGAAGTTGTTCGTCATAGAGGGATAAAACAGAAGCTTGAACTCTAGCATTGGTCGTGCCCCCTGCTTCTTTATTTGGCATAACTAGGATGGGGCGACCTTCTCTAGTTTTTACTAAAATATTAGCAAAATCTTGACCGTCTGCGATAGAACTTGCAAACCAATCTGCAACACCTAGGATAGTATCGTCTGGCTTTACAACGTAAGGAATAGATTTTTTAACTGGGCCTTCACAAGCGGCTAAGGTCGCAGCTGCGGTTGTGAATCCAACATATTTTAAGAAATCTCTTCTAGATGTTGATGAACTTTCAAGTGTTTCTTTATCTCCTAAAAATTCATCTGTAGGAATTTCTTCTACAAACTCATTCTTGCTCAGTGTTTCTACAATAGAGGGGTTGTCGATCTCAACTACACTTTGCCAGTATTTTTTGTTTGAAGTCATTTTATTTGTTTACTATTTATCATTAAAAGATTGAAAAACATTTTTTGGGACTGTTTTCAATCTTTTAGTTTTTTCAGTTTTTTAATAATGACACTTGCCACATTCTAATCCTCCCAGTTGTGCTGCTGTCACTTGATCTACTTCATATTTCTCTGCCAATTGTTGGTGAACCTTTTCGTAATACTTATTCCCCTTCAAATCTACATTTGTTTCTCTATGGCAGTCGATACACCATCCCATTGTAAGAGGTGAGTACTGATATAGCTCGTGCATTGTCTCTACTGGTCCATGACATTCTTTACATTCTAATCCACCAACTGTAACGTGTTGCGAGTGATTGAAATAAGCGAAGTCTGGCAGATTGTGGATGCGAACCCATTTGACTGGCTTCTCTTCTCCTGTGTACTCAAATTTTTCTGGATCCCAGCCTGCTGCGTCATATACTTTTTGAATCTCTGCATTTAACTGTTCTGTTGAATATCCATCCATTTTGGTTTCACTTGCAACTTCTGCAATTCCTTTGTGACAATTCATGCATACGTTTACTGAAGGAATTCCTGAATGCTTGCTGTGTTTTGCTGATGAATGACAATATTGACAGTCGATTTTGTTCTCCCCTGCATGAATTTTGTGAGAGAAAGCGATGGGTTGAATAGGTTGGTATCCTTGATCTACTCCCACGCTAAACAATGCCCCAAAACCTACGTATGCGATGAGGAATAGGAGGCAGATAGTTCCTGCAACGTGTAAAAATGTATTTTTCTTGAGACCTTCCCATAACTCTAATGTATTTCCCCATAAGCCTGGTGTTTTGGGTGCTCCTTTGAGTTCGCTAATTGTTTTTAACAAGGCTGCAATCACTAAGAATAGCGCTACAATAGCTCCAGCCAATAGCCATATCAACCAGTCGGGTGACTGTGCAGTAACTTCTTGCGTTGGAATATTCTCATCACCAACTTGTTTTTTGATCAACTCACCGACGGTGGTGTAGTAAAGAATATTATCAATTTGCTCGTCACTGAGTTGTGGAAAAGCAGACATCACAGAACCATTGTACTCGTTGAAAACGGCAATAGCGTCTCTGTCTCCAGAAGCTCTTAACTGAGCGTTGTTTTTTATCCAAGCCTTAAGCCAAGTATTTTCTCTTCTCTCTTCCACACCCCCGAGTGCAGGTCCAATTTTCTTTTTGTTGAGTGCATGACAGGAAGAACACAATTGTTTGAAAATTTTTCTACCTGATTTTTGACGTGTTTCATCCACTGCATCTTGAGCTAACAAATTGAAATTGAATGAAAGTATAAAGAGAAATAAGGGACTTTTAAAGAGTACTTTGGCTAATGGTTTGTGTAATGCTACACTTTTCATATTACAAGCTGTAATTTAGAGTTTCTTTTGCTAAAAATTAATGTTAAATTTGAGAATAAAAAACCAACCCAAATTGTTGCACAAAAGTAGTACTTATAACTTATTTTTAAATTCAAAATGAAGTGTAAAATTATAATTTATAACAGTTCTAAATAAAACTAAATTTTTGCTCTTAAAAGAGTGTGCAAAAGAGGACCAAAAAGGCGTTTAATTTTTATCAACATAAACACTCCTAATCCATTGATTTTATTGAATTTATATATGAAATCACCCACAATAATCAACGGTGTTATTAAGATCAATAAACTAAGCTCGATTTAAGTCTCAAAATTTTACCAAATAAGTCAAAAAAGAGGTTTTATTTTTGCTAAGGTATTTGTAATATTGTTAGGTAAAAACTC
>JABSPP010000339.1 GCA_013214275.1 Flavobacteriaceae bacterium | reverse complement strand
GTTAGTGTTATTAATAGTAGCACATCATCTTTAGTTGCTGGAGATTATGAATTAAGTATTTCTTATGGTTGTAATCACAATGCTACAAATAGTGATTTTGAGAGCAGATTAATTTTTGACGGTACAACATTGGGAGACATCTTTAGTAATGGCGCAACTCACAAGCAAGAGCCAAAAGATTCAGCAGGAAGTGGTGGTAGTTCGGGGAGTTCCCAACAGCTTAATTTTGGAAAAACCTTTCCATTAACTTTGACTTCTGGGGTGAAGCCTATATTATTTGACATTAGGAGTGATGATGCTGCTGATTTATCAACGGTTTGGAATGTTTACATTAAACTAATAAGAGTGGCATAATGGCTAGAGAATTTAACATAAAAACGGTAGCATCAACAGAGTCAATAACTGACCTTCACGTAACTGTAACAACTGTATTTCAAGACTTACTAGAAGACTTCACTTATACTGAGCTATTAGAATCTGAGAGTTTATTTGTATTGCTTTCAGATGCTAATATAGTTGCTGAAGATGAGAGTGGAGATACTATTTCAGGGTCAACAATAACTCCTTTAGAAAGGGAAAAGCTTGAAGGAATAGAGGCAGGGGCAACGGGAAACCAGACTGATGCAGAAATTAAAACTGCCTATGAGAATAACGCAGATACAAATGAGTTTTCAGATGCAGAGCAGACAAAACTTGGTACGGTAGAAACCTCTGCTACTGCTGACCAATCAGACAGTGAAATAGAGACAGCATATAATAATCAAGTCGCTGTCGTGTCTCAGCCTGACGCTGAAGCAGGGACATCAACTACAGCTAAGAGGTGGACTCCATTGAGAATAGCTCAAGCAATAGCAGCTTTAGCTACTGGTGGCGGTGGGCCTCCAAGTGGTTCTGCTGGTGGTGATTTAGGTGGGACATATCCCAATCCAAAAGTAACAGCTATAACAGAAACTAGTGGGCCAACTTCATTAGTGGCAGGCGCAATTGCTGACGGAGAGTTATTGAAAAGAGTTGGTTCAACGTTGGTAGGGTATAAGCCTATAATTGCCTGTTGTCCTTTCGGAGCTAAAAGTGATGGTACAGGAAAGTTTTTAATTGCTAACGGGAAAAGCACTGATGCAGATGACAGCACAAAGCCAAAAACAAGACAGCCAATCGCATTAGATGGAACATTGACAAAACTAGTTTATAAAACTAAAGACGGTAGCACATCGACTCAAATGAAAATCCACATTAACGGGGTTGTAGAGGAAACGGTTGTGCTTAGTTCAATGAATGGTAACGCAGGAGGTGTTGAAACAATAAGCGTAAATGTATCAGAGGGTGACTATGTTGAGATTGAGTATGATGCTAGTCAAAAGCCAGGAGAATGTACAATGTATTTTATACAAGAATTATCATGATAGTAGGAATAGTAAAAACAAGCTCAGGATTAGAGCCGCTAGAAGAGTTTAGAAATGCAGTTGACGAGGCAACAGCGGTTAGTGTGTTTTGCAACGAGCACACACCTCCACTAGATACAGCCGATTACACAGGTTTAAATGGTGACTCTTTAGACCTTCAAAAAAAATGGAATTGGGATTTTTCAGAGCCTACACCAATATTTAAAGAAGATTTGGAGAGTTATCTTTATGAGATTCAATATGATGTGAATGAGCATGTGGGAGAAAAGGATTTTTTAGACATCAATTATAAAAGCGAGCTAAAAACGGGGATAGGTTACACACCTGTCTTCACAATACATGACACAGGTGTTTTGTCGGGTCTTCTTGAGAAAACAGAATATTATAGAGACTATATTGACGAAGACAACAAAGGAACTTTAGTTTTAATTGTAGAGGAGGCTTATGTTATTGATGAGTCAGATTCAACAATAAATAATTCAGGCAAGCCAGCAACATCAAGGAATAAAAAGTGGAAGCACGTAAAAAAGAAAGGTGGACAAATTGATGAAAGCAACGTTAAAACAAAACCTAAACTTTACAACACAAGAAGAAAAAGAGGAAGGGAAGGTCAAAAAAGAAGAGGAAATCTAATTGATCAACTTATTGACAATGTTGGTTTAGCGGGTATCATATCAGGAATATTTATTGATGAGACGGATGCCCACATAAAGCTTGCGGACTTATTGACAAGCCATAATCCTGCCTTTAGCGCTTGGAAGAAATCCTCAAGAGGTAGTTTGTACGATGACATTTCTGTTGACACTACCGAGTGGCTTTTAAGCACGGTTTCAAACACGGAAAATCAACCCGCGCCATACGACTCAACAGCGCCCATCGCTATAACAAGCGTGTCACACATGCAAGATTGGGGGTTGAGGG
>JABSPP010000338.1 GCA_013214275.1 Flavobacteriaceae bacterium | reverse complement strand
ATGCACTTTGTTCTCTATCCAATTGTTTGTCAATTCGACACGTCCATCTTGGAGAAAATAAGTAAGGGGTTTCCATTGATTAAGCATGTAGTTGATAGCTTGTCCTAATTTGCTGGAAGAGACAATTTCTTTGATCATGTCTGTGCACCACACTTTCATTGCATCAATGATTGGTTGAGAGAGTTCTTTACGTAAAACTAAGCGTTGTTCTGGGGTATAGTTATGCTTAAGAGCAAACGTTTCAATACTAAATAGAGATCTCATCATCCCAAACATTTTTTCAAGATCTTCAGTGACACTTCCCACCTCAAAGAACTTACGTCGGGCATGGGCCATGCATCCAGCATTCCTTACACCACTCCTCTTTGTAAACTTCTCATAAGCACTCCACCCATCAGATTGAATAACCTCAACAGTGGTATTTTCCAGAACTCGTTCTAAATTATTGCTTCCACGATCCAATGAGAAGTCAAAGAAAATACATTTTTTGACAGGATCATAGTACAACCACATATGGGCTTTTTTTGTTTTACCTCTTTTCGGTTTAAGAATTAATTTGAGAGTTGTCTCGTCTATTTGTAAATACTCTGCCGATTGAACCTTTGCCTGAATAGCTCGTGCAATAAACTCAAGCCAAAACACTCCCTGCTCATACCAGCCTTGTAAGGTGGTGTGAGGTATGGCAAATTCACAATCCCTCGACACTTGTTGACTAAAACGATAGAGTGGCGTATAATCGACACACTTGGAGATAATTGTCTGAGCTACCAAAGAGGCTCCAGCCTTACCTTTGTCAATACAATGATCGGGGAGTTCTCCGTAGATAAATGAGCGTTCTCCTGTATCATCAACCAAAATGTAAACAGGTCGTTCTATCCTATGAACATAGTATTGTGGGGGAATGTATTCTAAGTATTCTGTCGCTTTTATGTCAAACACTTCTAGACCGGTAATGTCATGATCAGGATTGATTGTGGTGGTTACTCGAGGAAGATGTTCGGGGATTTTTTCTCGTCCATGAGGAGTATGTTTTCGTTTTTTCTTATGACCTTTCACCTCAACGAACTCTTGTTTAACCTCATTATCCTGTACACCTAAGTCAAGAGACTGTTGATCTCCGTCAACAATCCTCTCTGACTTCTGCCCATAGATCTGGCGTTTAAACCAGTCCAGTTGACTGTTTAGGCGATTAATCTCATCTTTGAGATCTCTATTCTCTTCTACTGTTGCATCAAAGGCTTTTTGTTCTTCTTTAGTCATGTATATAAAGTAAAACAATGTTCCTTACTTATGCAACTCTTTCGTATCTTTTCCTCTTTTTTAGTGAGGTCAGTTCGATACCATGAAGTATTGCATGGAGCATCTCTGAGGTAAGTTCCATGTATCCCTTTGTATTTGTAGGAATTTCAAAGGTTCCAGACTCAAGTTTCTTTTGATATATGGAATATCCATCTCCCTCCCAGTGAAGTAATTTAACACTATTTCTTCGCTTATTATAAAATACAAAGAGCGCTCCATCAAGAGTGTTCATAGAAAAGGTGGTATGAACGATTCCACAAAGTCCATTAAAGGATTTACGAAAATCAACAGGCTTTATACAAACATATATTTCTGTGGGGATAGTAATATTATACATCAGATCTCCATAACTCCTGAATTAATAAACTCAATTCTGAAATTGTACACTTCTGACTATGGTGATTTAATATTATACCGTTTGGAAGTGTTATCGTCAGCCCCATTTTTTCTGAAGGGTCAATCGTTGGAGATAGAGTTACTTTCTGAAAAGTCTGTTTGGAAAGCCCCCGACTTACTGTTTCAACTTGCTTTTTCCAGTAATAAAATTGGGAAATCTTTATATCATATTTTTGACAATATGAGGCTATCGTCAGACCACTCTTTTTCTGTTTTGCACAATGCTTCTGAAAATATTGGCGTGTCGCTTCACGTTTCATACAAACTCCATTCATAGGTTATAGTTCTACTTTTTGTAGTTTTACAAAATGGGGTTTAGAAAATGAAAAAACAAGATACCGTTCACAGTGAGCTTACATTATTTTTAACGTGATAAAAAAGATCGTGAGTCAAGATAAAGGCAGTGTAAAAACAGTATCTCAGAATAAAGAAACACCTTTTCCAACAAGTCAGAATAAAAGTGAAAAGATTTTACTTTTAGAAAATCTACTTTTTTGGGTTGACATTTTCAAATCAAAAAAATTGAAAAATAGTCGAAAATATATCCAGAGATTATGTATTTTTGGGATCCCTAAACATGTGGACCTTCGTGAGTGGCCTGACAAAGTCCACCTGTCAACTAATGTAGGGGTGTCAT
>JABSPP010000337.1 GCA_013214275.1 Flavobacteriaceae bacterium | reverse complement strand
TGGCATGAGAACAGGCCATAGCTGATTTAACGCCGAACTTTCTAGCTTCATAAGAGCATGTAGCTACAACCCCTCGGGAGTTTGGCTGTCCTCCAACGACAACAGGCAATCCCTTAAGCCTAGGATTATCTCTTGCTTCCACAGCAGCATAAAAACAATCCATATCAATATGAACAATCTTGCGTTTGAGAAGGCTGTGATGTGCTCTTTCAGAAATCATTCTGCCTGTACGTTGATTGGGGTGCTTATATGCCTATCTTTAAATATCAAATATTGTCACTTTGCTCCAAAATAAATTGGCCGTAGAAGATTATAGCAAGCTTTACAGCCGTTTTAACTACTTTCGTTAACGAGGACATAAAATGCTAAAATTACTAACTAAAGTCACTCAAAGCCAACCCTTCGAACGCTTAGTAATACTGGCTGTATTTCTTAATTCTATACTATTAGGCTTTGAAGTCAGTTTGCCGCCGTTTTCAGAATGGCTTTACATTTGTCGCGTTTTGGATCGATGCTTTTTAGTATTCTTTGCTTTAGAAATAATGGCTAAGTTGGCCGTATATAAGCATAACTATTTCAAAGAGCCGTGGCGGGTCTTCGATTTTTTAGTAGTTATGATGGCTCTAATACCTAATATAGGACCATTGTCCATATTACGAGCGTTAAGAATACTCAGAGCATTAAGGGTTATAAGTGTAATTCCTAGGTTAAGGCATGTTGTTTCTGGGCTTCTGGCATCTTTACCGGGCTTAGGAGCGGTGGGAGGTATCTTATTCCTCATTTTTTACATTTCAGCAGTTATGGCAACAGCCTTGTTTGGCAAGACACACGTTGAATGGTTTGGAACAATTTTTAAAAGCTCATACACGTTGTTTCAGGTTATGACGCTTGAAAGCTGGTCAATGGGGATTGTTAGGCCAATCATGGAGCAATATCAATGGGCAACACTATTTTTCGTACCCTTTATAGTAGTTACAACATTTATTGTACTAAATCTAATGATTGCCGTTATCGTGAATTCCATGCAAGTTGAGACATCGGAAGCAGCAGAGGAACACGCTCAAAAGGGGCAAGACGAACGAGCTATTCTTTTAGCTGAGATGAGGAATATGCAGGCTCAGTTAAAATCTTTAGAGAGAGCTATAAACCAAAAAGATAATTCTTTATTAACTCAATTACCTAAATCTAGTGAGTCAGCTCATCCACAGTAAAGCAGCAATAAGAGAAAAAATTGTAAAAATATACAGGTCTGGTTTAAAAGAAGATCGGATCTTTATGGCAAGTTTTATACAAGAAGTAATAGTCAACAATATTTAGCCCTATGAGATAATCATAGGTTTTTTCCAAAAGAAGCTAGATTTTGCATAAATTTGCGACAATAAAATTTCGAGCGATCATATCACCGATTTTAGGCTGAACATTGTCAAAAAAATGTTGCTGATTCCTCACATGGAACTCTGAACTCTTGCAAAGATTCTCGATTTTATCTTCATCATATAGTTCAAACCCATATCGAGAAAAGGGGAGTTTTTCAGCTGAACGTTTGTGCACATAGGTTATGAATAAATCCCCTCCTTGTTTCATGCATTTACCAATCTCACTTAGGTATTTCTTTGGATTGCTCCAAAAATAGATTGTGTTTACTGTAAAAGCTTTATCAACTATATCATTTGGTATATTAATGGTTTTACCATCTCCCAGTAGATTTATTAAAACCCCTGTAGAAATTTCATTTGAAAATCGTTTTTCTATTTTTTGATACATTAAATCTGAAATTTCTACGGTATAAGCTTTCTGACAATTTTCTAATATATTTGCCAGATGATAACCATTTCCAGGCCCTAATTCTAGCAGAGTTAAATCTTTTATTTTGCCGAGGCTATTGATTGTTTGATTGACCATATAAGCATTGGATTCTTCCAAAATGGTAGCAACCTGACTTCCCTTTTCACCCGAGGGGCATCTTAACTGCTCGGCAATTTCTTTAATTTCTTTTTCTTCCATTAATTCACTTTTTAAAGTCGTAGTTAATCTATCAACTGGAGCCTTTTTTCGATTGGTTTCAATACTCTTTTCCGTGTGCTTTCCAATACTCTAGGGCATAGTCCCAACTAGGAAATTTCTTAGTTTTGAAATGGCATGTTTTGCCATGAGCAATAGATGTGAAAGCCTTAAAAGCTTTATTGTGGGGAGAACTGTAAACGAAATCTCGTAGATGTTTTTTTGATTCCCACGCTGTCAAAGTATGTTGGAATCCATCAACTTTTTTTACCTCGACGTACAGATTTCCAGGCGCTTTTTCTGCCTGGATTTTTGATGGTATTGCATGAAAGT
>JABSPP010000336.1 GCA_013214275.1 Flavobacteriaceae bacterium | reverse complement strand
AGTTTTTTTGTTTTTTGGGCTCCTTCAATAAGAATTGGTTCATTGCTAAAAGAATACTTAGCTTCAGCCAGGGAAGTGCCAATTCGCCCCTTCCAGAAGGCAGGGACCTTTAGTAGATTTGAGGGTTTATGTAACTCAATTTTGGCGAGTATTTCTTTGTCGCTCAATTGAGCATTTAAACTAAAGGATATGAATAAACAAAATAGAAGTAATTTTGACATACATACACACTTATAATTTCAGACTAATGATGTTTCGCTAAACCATAGCCAAGAGTGACAGTAGCTTACTGGAGTTTGTATTTTAAAAGCTTTGGATACTTTTGCAAGAGGCACGCAATTTTGCAAACCGTGTGATAATTCTTCTCTTCGAGAGCTCAAGATTTTTGTGGTTTTGGATTAATTTTTACCAAAGAGTTCTAAAGAAACAATTATTATCTGTGTAAGCGGTATGAAAATACCGGGTAATACTCTTAAAAAAGTGTCTCACGCGGAGGCGCGGAGAGATGTATTTCTTCAAGTTCTTTTCTAGCAGCCTGTCGGGCTTATCAGTGAATTTTTCGAGTTCTTGATTGTGATATAGTTCCTATTGGCAACTTTTGAGAGGTATTCTTTTGCTCAAGGCGCCCTTTCACTTGTCAATGGCTTAGTTTAGAGCAAAAATTTTCTGGCTTAGTGCTTCCTTGAGTCTTTTTAGGCTCCGATGAAAAACTTTTTGTCAAATGAAGGCACAGGGTTATCTAAAGTCATTTTATGGAGTCTTTTTAGATTGTAAGCCAGTGCCACCAGATCCCATTCAATATTGACTTTATCAAGCCCTCGAAGTAAAAATTGCCGGAATCTGAGGACACTTTTGGCTATACCGAAGACTGGCTCAACGGTCTGTTTTCGCAGTTTGTAGCATTCACGGCCTTTTTTTGTTTTAAGTTTGAGTTTCATTTTGTCTTTGGTCGACATTTTCTCATCATCTTGTGACTCGCAGTCTTTTTGCTCTAAATCCTTTACAGTACGGCCATGAGGAGTGCGTTCAACGGCACAGTAGACCTCTGTATTACGACTTGTATCCTGCTGGATTTCCTCGACAGCCTGTTCTGAAAAATAACCGCTATCAGCCATCAACTCAGTGACGTTGCGCAGTTCCGGATCAACAGATTCCAGAGCTGGTTTGAGTTGTTGTTTGTCATTTCCTTCATTCGTGACATAAGTCCCGAGGATCAACATTGAGCCCTCTGTATCAACTGCCGCCTGGACATTGTAAGACTGCTCAAATCCACTCGAGCTTTTCATAATACGGCTTTCTTCATCGGTAAAATTAACCTGCGCTTTATCCGGAGGCATACTTGAAGGCGGTTGGGGATCTTTGCCTTTGGGCTTTTTACCTTGCTGACGCTGCTGGTCACGTTTAGCCTTTTTCTCTTCGTATTCTTGTTGTTTGGCTTTGATCTCTTCGGCATGACGTTCTTCGATGATTTGTCGCGCTTGTTTAAGTTTGTCGATGCGACCGTTACGATGGGTAATCTCATCAGGAATACTCAAGCCATCTTCCAGAGGCTTAGCATCGGCATTTTCGGCTTTCGACATTAATTGCTCAACTTCACCAGCGAGACGTTCAATCAAATCTCCGGCTTTTTCATAGGAAACGGCTGAGTGTTTACTCGCATTTGCCTTGATTTTGGTGCCGTCAACACTGATGCCACCGACTTTTTTCAATGCTCCAAGCTCTGATGCAAGTTCCAGAACACTCACAAAGGCTTTTTTGAAAGCAACTCCATTATCCCGACGGAATTTGCAAATGGTATCGTGGTCCGGGTGAAGATTCGCGGCAATAAAACGAACTGCGACATCTGAGTACGTCGCCGATTCTATTTCTCGAGAGGAAAAACGGCCTGTTGCATAACAATAGATCAACAAACTGCACATCATATGAGGAGGATACTGCTCTGAACCACTGCCACGGCGATTGATATGAAAAGAGTCTAATTGAAAAAGGTTAACGGCATCAAGAATAAAGTGAACTATGTGATCTTCCGGGATCCAATCCTGAAGACTAGGCGGCATTAAGTATGGACTTGCGCGATCTATTGTTTTAAAACGGGTGGCCATCATTTAAACTCATGTTAAATTTTAATAGCTATAATTTAATATATATTTTAAAATATGCACGCTCAAAAATTAAGCCCGACAGGCTGCTAGGATAACCTATAGCTAATAGCCGCGAGCCTGCGAGTGGTAGCTATTAGCGTTGATCCGTTTGTTATGACCTTTAGTTTTCTTCAGTTCGGTTTGGACTCGCCTTGTTCTTCTTGAGTCTGTTTTCTTAAGCAACTTTTGTTTTTCTTTTTT
>JABSPP010000335.1 GCA_013214275.1 Flavobacteriaceae bacterium | reverse complement strand
CGTGTCCCTGTGACTAAGGAGATCCGAAAAATTATAGCCAAATTGAACCTACCGCACTAATTCGGACAAGTTAGGACTAATTAGTGCCAGCAAGAAAACTCGAATTTTGAGTCAGCTTTGATTCTACCTGAAGTCAAATTCACTCTGGATGATAGCTTATCAGGTTGCTTTTACTATCTAACCATGCGTTTTGCGGCATTCGTCTCGGAGGAATGGGCGTTGCAATAGGAGCTGTAATAGGGAAAGAATTGGCAGATTTGATCAATTAATCAAAAAGGAAAACAAACAGAACAAAACCTTTGGAAATCTGTATCTTTAGTACCATGATCAAAAAAGGGTTTTTTGTACTGTTGATGATAATGGTCACTATAGGAAAAGGTCATGCTCAAGAGTGGAATCAAGACAATCTTAAAACGAGTGTTACGTTTAAAATCAAAAACTTTGGGGTCACAGTCAATGGAAGATTTCACAATATTGATGTCAAGACCAATTTAGATACCGATAAGCTTTCGGAATCCTATCTCAATGCCTCCATTGCAGTGCCATCTATTGCAACAGGAATTGTAGATAGGGACAAACACCTTTTAGAGGAGGAGTATTTTAATGCATCCACGTATCATAATATTACTTTTGTTACTACAAAAATTGAAAAGTCAACCCAAGGAACATATTTTCTACGTGCAAACCTTACCATCAAAGGAATTACCAAAAAAGTAACAGTCCCGATCAATTTTCAGCAAACAGACCACAACATTATGATTCAGGCTGCATTTGAAATCAACCGAAGAGATTTTAATATAGGAGGAGGAAGTATGATCATGTCAAAAAAAGTAAAAATTCATGTACAATTCACAGGAACCCGATAACCGTTGAAATACAATTTAACTTATGATGTTGCGATTATAGGAGGCGGATTGGCAGGACTCACAAGTGCGTTACACCTGTCTAAGTGTAATAAACGGGTCTTGCTCATCGAGAAAAATGAATACCCCAAGCACAAGGTTTGCGGTGAATATATTTCTAATGAAGTCCTACCGTACCTGAATTCACTAGGAATAGATCCCGTTAAAGAAGGAGCCAAGGAGATTGATCAATTAGAACTTTCCACAGTGAAAAGTAAGACAATTCGAGGGGAATTGCCATTGGGAGGTTTTGGGATGAGTCGGTACTTTCTTGATGAGCTCCTTGCAAAGAAAGCCTTAGAAAACAATGTTGTCATTCATCAAGATACCGTAGAAAAGATCAGCTTTGAAGACCATCATTTTTTGATTTACACCAAAAAAAATCAGACGTACACTGGAAGAGTAGTGATTGGTGCATTCGGTAAACGATCCAATTTAGATGTACAAATGAATCGGAAATTCATTCAAAGGAAATCACCCTATTTGGCAGTAAAGACACACGTAAAAGGTGTGTTTCCCGACAATCTAGTTGCGCTACACAATTTTAAAGGAGGCTATTGTGGAGTCTCCAAAGTAGAAACCAATGCAATCAATGTATGTTACATCGTCAACTTTTCCTCTTTCAAAAAGTACAAAAACATTGAGGATTTCCAAAAGCAAGTTGTCCTTAAAAATGATCATCTTAAAAAAATAGTGACACAGGCTTCACCAATTTTCGAAAAACCTCTGACCATCAGTCAAATTTCATTTAAAACAAAAAAACCTGTTGAAGACCATATTCTTATGTGCGGAGACACCGCAGGGATGATTCATCCACTTTGTGGCAACGGAATGGGAATGGCTATTCGCAGCGCACAAATAGCATCCCTAGAAATACTAAAATTTTTAAACGGAAAAATTAGCAGGCATCAACTAGAAAACAACTATCTTAGAAATTGGAATAAAGAATTCAAAATCAGATTAAGAGCAGGTCATTTGATTGCCTGGCTTTTCAGAAACCAGAGAATTTCAGAGATGCTGCTCACTGTTTTAAAGTGGATTCCCTCTTTATTGCCAAAAATCATTCGTTTAACACACGGAAAACCCCTTAAAGCACAATGAGTATTCTAGTAGATACCACATTTCGATCTGATAAAACAGAACTCATGGACGATTTCTCTCTTCATGGGGCATTGCTAAGAGACACGCTTGACAAATTAGAAACGATCAACAGAACTTTGGGAGGTAATGCAGTAACCATCGGAGGACTAAAAAAACTGATCCAACACCAACCCGAAGATCGCACCATTACCATCATTGATTTGGGCTGTGGACATGGGAATATTTTAAGGGATATCGCCCTGTTTGGCAGAAAACAAGGCTTCACTTTTCAGTTGATAGGGATTGATGCTAACCAAGAAGCCATCAGCTATGCCAACGAACTTTCGTCAGAATTTCCAGAAATCAC
>JABSPP010000334.1 GCA_013214275.1 Flavobacteriaceae bacterium | reverse complement strand
GTCCCCTCTAAGTAGATACGGGCGCATTGTATAGCCTCATCCCTAGTTAAAGTAACTTCGCCGTCCGTATCCCTTACTTGGTATTCGAACTTGCCGATTATGTCTTGTAGCTCTTTGCTGTAACTCATGATTCTTTTATTGTTAGTTCTTCCCCGGTCAACGAATGAAAAAGGTTCTGTAACTCGTGTACATAATCAATATGCCTTAGGTAGATATTTGATTCAACACCCTTCCAGACGCCCCAAAAAGGACTTTTATTGTTGTTTCTTTCTAAATACAAAACCGTATTGTGATAGGCTTCTTCGTCGTCTTCATCGGTAACAAACCCCAACTTAATCAACCACTCTTCGGTTAGGGGTATGGGTTTCGGGGAATCCTCTTCATTCAATCGTCGCGAAAATCCAATTGAGTCTATAAAATAGCCCCATCTTATCCACTCTGACCTAAAAATATCAAGGGCGATGACCGTAGCACCGTGATAGTCCGCAAAATTCCCGATTCGTAATTCATTTGCTTCCCTACTCTATTGTTTACTCGTTTTGACTTAGCGCGTTTTTAACTTTTTCGGGATTCCATAAAACACATTTACTTGAATCCTCTGCGTCTTTTATCCTTTGGACAATTGCAAAAGATATCATAGCTCCGCCTGAATCCTTTTTTGAATATGCCTCTAAAGCCCATACAATAACGTCTTCTACCGCCTCGAAATGGGAGTCTTCTATGAGTTCATCAATCAGTATTTTTTTTGCTATTTCTTTCATTGTTCCAGTTGTTTTCTGATTCGGTCGTATTTATTTTGTTGTTCCCTCAAAACTATTTGCCTAAGCTGATCGGCCATTCGACCCTTCTTATCTATCATTTTTTCGTAATACCGTATTTCGGAATCAAGGAATTTTATTTGCTCCTGTATAACGAAGATTTCATGTTGCGTCATTCCTTTACGTTTCGTTTTATTGGGTTATTCATCTCTTGGCTTTTTCCTTTAGGTGTTTCAACATCATTTCCGCCCCACGTTGCTTGTCGTGGTTGGCCCATTTCAACCAGTTCAACGGGTGTCTGGCTGTTGCGGGTATGTTTTCAATTTTGACATCCAAAAGCTTCTCTACCTCTTGTTGGTGGTATGCCTCCATGCACTCATCTATATCACTTAACGTAAAATACTTACTTGAAAAGAACTTCTTTCTAAATTCCTCTGCTTTCATTGTTTCTTGTCAGGTATTAAGTCTATTTAATCAAACTTTATGCATAGTACTTTCAGCCAAATCCTTCACGCATTCAATTAGCTCTCCAAATTCTTTTGGCTTCTTAGCTTTGGTATCCCAGAAATAAACTGTCTTACCTTTTCCCCAATCATAATCACCTCGTTTTGGCGTCCAAGTAGATGAGTAGAATTTTAATCCGTGGATGTGACTTCCCTCAAGGTTAATAGTGTATTCGAAAATACGTTCCGCTCCATTTGAAAATCGGATGCCTGACTTATACTCCCTTTTGATTTTTGCTTTTGATAAATCTATTTCCTTCATCTTGTATGCTTTTTCATTCAATTATTGTCTTTTTATTATGCCCTGCGGGGGATGTCATTCACTTTTTCGATTCCACATACTTGCCGGGCAAGGTTCATAGCAGCTTCCGTCGATTCATCGTTGACCCCATGCATAAAACAGATACCGTAGGCTACTTCTGAATTGCAGTAGAGCTCATGGGTCTCCTTGTTTTCGATTACTCGGTCTGCCAAGAGGTAATTGAGAATGCGAACCCTGTATCCGCTTATGCTAACTGTTATATGCTTTGGTGGGATCATTTTGTTTTGGTTTTAGGGGGTTCGGGTAACTCTACAGCATCCGGGTGAAATGCTTTTAACACAACATCCACGTCTAGGGTGAAACCTTTCATTTCATCCTTAAACTCATTTATGGCAGCCCCCAGCGCCTCTTCTTCACTATTCTTACTTGTCATTAGCAACCTTACAGCGATGTCAGTTTTACTATAGCCTTGTTTAGTGTATAAGAGAGCCACTGCGTATCTGTTGGCTTGAAGTTCCAAAACCCTTTCTTCCAGTTCCTTGTATTTGTTCTGCCAGTACACAACTTTTTTATGAAGCTGTTTTACCAACATTGGTTCGTCTGAATTGCTCATTTTTTCCATTTTTAGCAGCTATAGGGGATTTTCAGCCATTTGTTTTTATTCTTAACTTTTACGTACATATATCCGGCAAAACTATCCCCCTCCATGCCTTTTGACCATTGATTAAGATGGGTCAGGGTAAATACTCCAAACTTGTCAGGGTTGTACTGTAGTTCTCCTCCTGGCTCCGAAACCCATTCTATTTTATCGCGGATGTAGCAGCAATCGATCAA
>JABSPP010000333.1 GCA_013214275.1 Flavobacteriaceae bacterium | reverse complement strand
CTTCTTTTTTTTAATCTTTTCTGCTGACACGTTTTTGGGTCGATAATCGGCAACAGCAGCAGCAAGGATTGCAATATGTGATGTTGGAAAGTACTGATGAGCTTTGTTGTACATTTCCTCAGCAGTCGTCACATTTATCCTGTGAATACCTGAGTGAGATACTTGCTCGTCGCTAGGTCCCGTAATTAAAAATACTTCCGCTCCTAGATTGGCAGCTCTCTTAGCGATTGAAAAACCCATTTTCCCCGAGGAATGGTTACCAATAAATCGAACAGGGTCTATGGCCTCGTAAGTAGGACCTGCTGTAACTAGTATCTTTTTACCCTGAAATGGCAATCTTGATAAAACGTCTCTCTCGATGTGACTTATAATATCTTCAGGCTCTGCCATTCTACCCTCTCCAACAAGTCCGCTCGCTAACTCACCACTAGTTGCTGGAATTAAAATGTTTCCGTATTTCTGCAATTGATCTAAATTTTGTTTTGTTGCAGGGTGTTTGTACATATCCAGGTCCATTGCTGGCGCGAAGAACACAGGGCATTTAGCAGATAGATATGTGGCTAGCAGTAGATTGTCACAAGTTCCATTAGCCATTTTGGCTAATGTATTGGACGTAGTGGGTGCTATGACCATCACATCTGCCCATAAGCCTAGTTCAACATGATTATTCCAAACCTCATTCTCCTCTTCTTTGTTGTAAAAAGTGGAATGAACCGGGTGTTTAGAAAGGGTTGAAAGGGTCAACGGAGTGATAAAATCCTTTGACGCAGGTGTCACAATGACCTGCACTTCTGCTCCAGATTTTATGAATAAACGAACCAAATTCGCCGTTTTGTAAGCGGCAATGCCGGCGGTAACTCCGAGTAAAACTTTCTTACCGCTGAGTACGGACATTATTCTGAGTCTGGAATTCTATGATAGACTTTAGATGCTAACCATTCTTCAACAGCAATAGCAGTTGGTTTTGGAAGTTTTTCATAAAACTTAGATACTTCTATCTGCTCTTTATTCTCAAACACTTCTTCTAAACTGTCGTTGAAAGTTGCAAATTCATCTAACTTTTCTGTAAGCTCTCTTTTAAGGTCTGTATTCACCTGAGTTGCTCTTTTCGCAATGATAGAAATCGCTTCATAAATATTTTCTGTTGGTGCTTCTATAGCATCTTTGTCGTAAGTAACAGTAGTGACTGCTGCCTTGGTTTCTTTGTAATCCATATTTAACTTTTAACTAACTTTTGTCGTTCATTTTTTATATTACTCAACATTTTTTCAGTCTCTGATATATATTTAGAATCTGGGAAATTTCTGACCAATTTTTCGTGAGCAGCAATCGCATCTTCTATCCTCTGTTCTTTTTTTCTAATGGTACTTACGAGGACTAAATCGTGATATGCTTTAAATCTATAGTACAGCGCATCTTCTTTGAGCGATGTTCCTAGATACTCCGAAATAAGGTTATCGAATGTTACAATAGCTGCTTTGTAATTTCTAAAATCTGTTACTGCGGTTTTGTAATATGTTTTTCCGATTTCAAATTGCTTTTGTTCGAGCTTAAATCGCAACTCCTTGTAGTGCTTATTCGCTTCATCAATTCTCGAAGAATTTGGATAGGTATTGATAAAAACTTGAAAAGCAAGCATTGCTTTTTTGGTATCTGTTTGATCCAGGCTAAATCTTGGTGAAGATAACTTATAACTATGCGCCGAAAGAAAGGCTGCTTCTTCTTTCTTGGAACTATTGGGGTAGTTTTTCGTAAAGCGATCAAAATAATACCCCGATAGTGTGTAACTTCTAGTATTAAAATTAGACTGAGCCACCATAAACTGAATGCGCTCCATCTGAGGTTTGCCTCGGTAGTGAGGTGTGATGATTTCAAAAAGTCTTAATGCTTTGCTATACTCCTTGGCTTCGTAGAGTTTTACAGCCAACTTATAGCGTTCTTCCATGGTACCCTTACCAATGGCTCGTTGGTATTCACCACACGAGTTAAAGAGGATGACAGCTAAAAAAGTAAGCGTTAGAATTTGAATTTTTCGCATGCGGCAAAAGTAAGGATTTTTAATGAGTTTTTAAAACGCTATTTACGTCTGTAATAAAGCCGCCAATTAACCACAAAATCTCTTAACTGTGCGATAAAATCGTATTAAATGTTTGTTAATTTGCTTCTGGAGTTCCTCCTTGTGCGATGAGCTGTTTTACATCATTGTCGAACAAATACAATCCACCTTTATCATCTCCTATCAAATTAATTTTATCTAAAATGTTTCTTGCTAGCGCCTCTTCTTCTATTTGTTCAGCGACATACCACTCTAAAAAGTTGTGAGTGGCATAGTCATTTTCTTGAAGTGTTACGTCTACC
>JABSPP010000332.1 GCA_013214275.1 Flavobacteriaceae bacterium | reverse complement strand
AACAAGCGGTAAAGGCTTGGGAAGAAAATGGGAAGGAAGGGAAAAAGCCTGGGAAACCTAAATCTTTAAAGCAATTTGAAATATCTGAGGACGTCAAAATGATTTACCAGATTCATACAATGTATATAGCTGGATTTCATTAGGAAATCTTTTAATAGAATCTCCACAAAACGGTCTTTACGAACCAGCATCTAAATATGGTAGTGGAACTTCAATAATAAGAATTGATAATTTTTATGATGGTGTTATCCTAAAAGAAGAGGGATTTAAAAGGGTACAATTATCAGAGGAAGACATTCAGAAGTATTCAATTAATGAAAATGAAATCCTTATCAATAGGGTAAACAGTATTGAGTATTTAGGAAAATGTGGTCTTGTTAAACAGCTTGATGAAAGAACTGTATTCGAAAGTAATATAATGAGATTACAACTTTTAAATACCTTGATTAACTCTAATTATATAACGCTTTTCCTTTCAAGTGTCTTGGGAGAAAAAGAAATTAGAAGATTTGCAAAGCATGCTGTAAATCAAGCAAGTATTAATCAAACGGATGTTTCCATAACACCTATCCCTATTTGTAGCTTAAAAGAACAACACCAAATCGTTCAAGAAATCGAATCTCGTTTATCCGTATGCGAAAAGGTAGAAGAAAGCATTTCCGAGAGTTTAGAAAAAGCCAAGGCATTACGTCAAAGCATTCTCAAAAAAGCCTTTGAAGGACGGTTACTCAGCAAAGCCGAAGTAAGCGCCTGCAAGGTAGCACCAGATTATGAACCTGCTTCGGCTTTATTAGCTCGCATTGAGCAAAGTCGGAATGAAAAAATTAAAGCCGAGAAAAAGAGATAGATATGAGCAAAGAAATAACGCCTAGCAATAATTTCCTACTCTATCGCAATGAAGATGGAGCTATTAAAGTAGATGTGCTGTTAAAAGATGAAACCATTTGGCTCACCATCAATCAAATGGCGGAGTTATTTGGTATTGATAAAAGTGGTATTTCACGCCATATTAAAAACATTTACGAAACAGGAGAATTACAACAAAAAGCAACTGTTGCAAAAATTGCAACAGTTCAAAACGAGGGTAGCAGACAAGTAAATCGCAATCTAGAATTCTATAACCTAGATATGATTATTTCTGTGGGCTATCGCGTGAATTCTATTCGAGGTACACATTTCAGAATTTGGGCAACTCAACAACTCAAAGAGCTGATCATCAAAGGTTTTGTACTCGATAATGAGAAACTTAAGAATCCAGACAATCCCTTTGGTAAAGACTATTTTGATGAGCTTCTCGAGCAAGTAAGAGATATCCGATCGAGTGAAAAGCGCTTCTATCGCAAGATTACAGACATCTACGCCTTAGCAGTTGATTACGAACCCAAAACAGCCGAAACACAAGCGTTTTTTAAGGCAGTGCAAAACAAACTCATTTTTGCAGCTACAGGAAATACAGCAGCTGAAGTAATTGCCCAGCGAAGTGATTCCGCCAAAGACAACATGGGGCTCACTACATGGAAGGGAGCAAATGTGAGAAAAAAAGATGTTACCGTATCTAAGAATTATCTGAACAAAGAAGAGCTAGAAACGCTTAACAGAATTGTAACCATGTATTTGGATTATGCTGAACTGCAAGCCAAAAACCATAAACAAATGTTTATGAAAGATTGGCGAGAAAAACTAGACGCTTTTCTGCAGTTTAACGGACAAGAAATTTTAACCAACGCTGGAAATATCACTAAAAAAGTAGCCGACATGTTGGCGGAAAAAAAGTATGATGAATTTCATCAAAACAGACTGATTCAAAGAAGTGAATCAAAATCAGATATTGATGAAGCGATAATGAAATTAAAAGACAAAGAATGACAGACTCAAGTATCGTATCAAAAATATGGAATCTCGCAGGCGTATTGCGTGATGATGGGGTGGGTTATGGTGATTACCTAGAACAAATCACCTATTTGCTATTCCTTAAAATGGCTAATGAATTGAATAAACCACCTCACAGCAAAGGCTTAAAATTCCCGAAACTAAAAGATGTTGAGGGTAACGAAATCGCAGACGGCGAAACCTGTGATTGGGAAACCCTTTCAAGCAAAAGAGGTGCAGAACTAGAATCTTTTTACAGCCAATTACTTCGTAGTTTATCCACGGAAAAAGGAATGTTAGGGCAGATTTTTACCAAAAGCCAAAACAAGATTCAAGACCCTTCCAAACTCTTAAAGGTAATCGACTTGATTGACAAAGAGAATTGGAACCTAATGGGTGCCGACATCAAAGGAAAAATCTATGAAGGTTTGTTGGAAAAGAACGCCATGGATAGCAGCGGGAGTTCAGGGGCAGGGCAATACTTTACCCC
>JABSPP010000331.1 GCA_013214275.1 Flavobacteriaceae bacterium | reverse complement strand
GGAAGGCACACAAAAGAGGTGCCTATTTTGCCAATCCCTGTTACACACAAATTCACCCTACCTGTATTCCAGTTTCAGGAGACCACCAATCTAAACTAACCTTAATGTCAGAATCTTTGAGGAATGATGGTCGTATTTGGGATCCTAAAAATATAGAAGACGTCAAAGCAATTAGAGAAGGAACATTAAGACCAACCGAGATTACCGAAGAAAATAGAGATTATTATCTAGAAAGAAGGTATCCCGCTTTTGGAAACTTAGTTCCA
This sequence comes from Flavobacteriaceae bacterium, assembly GCA_013214275.1. Lineage (GTDB taxonomy): Bacteria > Bacteroidota > Bacteroidia > Flavobacteriales > Flavobacteriaceae > Polaribacter. The sequence continues at coordinate 2,095 of JABSPP010000331.1, read as the reverse complement.
CGAGATGTAGCTTCAAGAGCTGCCAAGGAACGCTGCGATGCTGGGTATGGAGTTAACAAAACAGGAGAAGCCGTATACTTAGATTTTGCTTCTGCGATCGAACGTTACGGAAAAGAGCAGGCACACATCAAAGGACTAGACGAAAACGACCCTAAGGTATATTTACCACTCGGGAAAGAGGTGGTAAAGACCAAGTATGGAAACCTATTTCAGATGTATGAAAAAATAGTCGATGAAAACCCCTATGAAACCCCTATGATGATTTACCCAGCGGTTCATTACACCATGGGAGGAATCTGGGTCGATTACAATTTACAGACAACGATTCCTGGATTGTATGCCATCGGAGAAGCCAATTTCTCAGATCATGGAGCCAACAGATTGGGAGCCTCAGCATTAATGCAAGGGTTGGCAGATGGGTATTTTGTGCTGCCTTACACTATAGGCGACTATCTGTCTAATGATATTCGAACAGGACCCATCTCTACGGAGTCACCAGAATTTGAGGCAGCGGAGAACAATGCTCGCGAGACTATAGATCAACTAATCAACAACAAAGGGACAAAACCTGTGGATTATTTTCATAAGCGTCTTGGAAAGATCATGTGGAACAAATGCGGAATGTCTCGCAATAAAAAAGAATTAAAAGAAGCCATCAGCGAGATCTCAGCACTAAGAGCTGAGTTTTATAATGATGTTCGAGTACCTGGGTCTTCAGACGAATTTAATCCAGAATTGGCAAAAGCAGGCCGGGTAGCAGATTTCTTGGAATTGGGAGAGCTGTTTGCTAAAGATGCTTTACAAAGAGAAGAATCGGCAGGAGGACATTTCAGAGAAGAATATCAAACGGCAGAAGGAGAAGCAAAGCGTAGAAAAGAATTCCAATACGTCTCTGCATGGGAATATAAAGGAGAGCCTAAAGATGCAGTTCTGCACAGAGAGGATCTAGCATACGAGAATATTGAGGTAAAAGAACGAAGTTATAAATAAGAAGACATGAATTTAACACTGAAAATCTGGCGTCAAAAAAACGCTAAGGAGAATGGAGAGATGGTCGATTATCAAATCGCTGATGTATCACCAGATATGTCTTTTTTAGAAATGTTAGATGTGCTGAATGATGAGTTAATTGAGAAGGGAATAGAGCCTGTAGCATTCGATCACGATTGTAGAGAGGGCATTTGTGGAATGTGTTCGTTATACATCAATGGAGAAGCACATGGTCCTGATAGAGGAATCACTACCTGCCAGTTACATATGCGTAAGTTCAAAGACGGAGATACTATTTATATTGAGCCATTTAGAGCAAAAGCATTTCCAGTAATTAAAGATTTGGTTGTTGATAGAAGCGCTTTTGATCGTGTACAACATGCGGGAGGATTTATATCAATCAACACTTCAGGAAACACCCAAGATGCCAATGCGATCCCTATAAATAAAAACAACGCAGACGCTGCTTTTGATGCGGCGACATGCATAGGATGTGGAGCCTGTGTAGCTACTTGCAAGAACTCAAGCGCAATGCTATTTGTCTCTGCCAAAGTATCTCAGTTTGCCCTTTTACCACAAGGACAAGTAGAGGCCACTGATCGCGTGCTGAATATGGTAAAGCAAATGGATGAGGAAGGGTTTGGAAATTGTACCAACACAGGAGCCTGTGAGGTAGAATGCCCCAAAGGAATTTCCCTGGAAAATATCGCTAGAATGAATCGTGAATTTTTAGTGGCGAGTTTGAAAGGGTAGCGAAATTTAAATTTCACTTTCTTCCAAAATCCGCAGGAATTTCTCCCCAAGCCTTCGTTTCCCATTTAAGAATGGGATTGCTATATGTGTTTTTTTGCAACCATTTTTCTGCACGCTGAATCATATTTAGCAATTTATCATTGGAGGAGTCAAACGCAATATTTGTTCTGCACTGCTTTTTCTTTAGCCACGAGATCGCTGTCTTAGAATCAGAATAAACAGGCATGTGATGTAGTCCTTTCTTTTTAAGTAATGCAATCCCGTGTACCAAAGCTAAAAATTCACCGATATTATTTGTACCACCTTCAAAAGGACCTTTGCGAAAAACTTCTTTTCCGTGGCCATTGAACAC
>JABSPP010000330.1 GCA_013214275.1 Flavobacteriaceae bacterium | reverse complement strand
GGAAAACTTTATGCAGATAAAGGTTATGTGGGTAAAGAGCTCTCTGAAATACTTTTTGCAGATGGTCTTCACCTAATCACTTCTATTCGAAATAACATGAAGAACACATTGCTAGAACTTAAGGACAAAATCCTTCTAAGAAAAAGATCTGTTATTGAAATCGTAAACGATGAACTCAAAAACTTATGTCAAATTGAACATTCAAGACATAGATCATTCAACAATTTTATCGCAAATACCATTGCGGCTCTAATCGCCTATTGTTTCTTTCCTAAGAAACCCGCCATTAAATACCATCCCGTTGCTTCTAAGCAAATAGCTATATTTTAGAATCGAACTCAGGTTACAAGCAAAAAATCTTGGTGAAGAATATCACGAAGTACGGTGACGGAAAGGTTGTAATTCAGTACCAAGACGAAATAAAGATGTCTTATTTCAGGGCATTTGGGTCTAATTACGATGAAGCTTTCTGGAAAATGAAAGGACTGCTTGAATCAGAACAAATAAAGTATTGAAAAAGAAAAAGAAGCCGTCTCAAAGGAATATTTGAGGCGGTTTTTTATGAGTTAATATTGAGGAGTATTCTGATTTTGAACTTTGCTGAAAAAATATTTTTGTAAAAAGCTGGCCTTTTATGCCACTTTCTTTTTAAGATTATGGGCTAGAGCATGTAACCCGAACTCTAGATCGGCTTTTTCTATTCCTCTTAGGGTAAATCTTTTAAAGTTTCGATTGTATTTTATGTGAGCAAATACAGGTTCAACATCAGCTGTTCTTTGCCTGCGTTTTTTTTCGCCTTCTGTAGTTGTAAGCCTTTCTCTAATGAGTTTCTTATGCCTTTCAAGGGCATGATTTCTCTGTATGGTTCTTTCACCTTTTGCTTTATGACAGTTTGATCTCAAAGGACATCCATTGCAGTTCTTTGCTCTGTAAATACTGTTGAGTTGTTTGTACCCAGACTTGGTTGTTCGCTCGCTTTCATAGACCTTGTTCATTCGTTGTCCAATCGGACATACATAATAATCTTGCTCTTCATTGTAGTGTAAGTTATCTCTATGAAAATCCTCTTTTACTTTCCTTTTTTTCGACTTGTAGGTTTGCTCTTCTTTGTCAAAAGTGTTGTATTTAATATAAGCTGTGATCCCTTTCTTTTCTAGGTGGTCATAGTTTTCTTCACTTCCATAGCCTGCGTCAGCAGTTACAATTTCTGGTAGTGTTTGGTAGAGTTTTTCATAGGTTTCTAAATGGGGTTTTAGGGTGTGGACGTCTGTAGTTTGTTGATGTAAAGTGTAATGAAGAATAAATTGTGATTGGGAACTTATCTGCACGTTGTAGCCTGGCTTGAGCTGTCCGTTGAGCATGTGATCTTCCTTCATACGCATAAACGTAGCATCAGGGTCGGTTTTGCTGTAGCTGTTTCGGCCTTTGAGTACTTCCTCTTGCTCTTGGTATTTATCAAGATTTGAAGCAAAGTTCTTCTCTATATATCGTGCCTTGGCTTTGTGTTTACTCGATGCCTTGGGATTATCTTTCAGTATTCTATTGATCTTCTTTGCTGTTTGCTCTACCTTCTCTTTGTCTATTGTCTTAAAGTTAGGTGGGTTTGGGTCTTTGTCTTCTTCATCAGCTATCTGTTGAGCATAGTTCCACATTTGCTCCAGCTGCTCAGCCATTTTTACTTTGCGTGTCTTTATCGCATTGCCCCATACAAAAGTATATCTCCCTGCTACTGACTCAATCTTGGTTCCATCCGTGTAAACTTCTTTTAGCTTTACCAAGCCCTCACCAGCCAATAGCATTACCACTTGCTTGAAAATGTCTTTGAAAATAGTCTTCAGTCGCTGACTTCGAAAGCGTGCTATGGTGTTGTGATCTGCTACTTGGTTTGCTGAGAGCCACATAAAATTGATGTTCTCGCGCATGGCTTTTTCAATCTTCCGACTGGAGTAGGTATTATCCATGTAAGCATACACCATTACTTTCAACATCATTTTGGGATGGTAGCTCGGCTTGCCTTCTTTATTGTATTCTGAGATTAATACATCTAAGTTGAGCTGATCTATTACTCCGTTCACTATCCGTACGGGATGATCTTTAGGAATTAACTCTTCTATACTAGGAGGGAAAAGCCAGTTTTGTTGCTGATTATACGATTGAAATTTTGGACTCATCTATCTGATTATCTGACAGTAAGATAAGTGTTTTATACGATATAACAGGCTGATTATAACAAAAAAAAACCGCCTCAGTTTTGAGAAGGCTTCAATATTTTAAAGAAATTTTTTCATAATTTAATAAAGTGTCTTTGTTACACTGAAAAAATTAATACTTTTGAAATACGAAAACTTATATCCATGAAAAGAATA
>JABSPP010000033.1 GCA_013214275.1 Flavobacteriaceae bacterium | reverse complement strand
TTTCGCTTAATTTTTTGTTCCATGTCAACGTAGTTTCTACCAGTTTGCTTTCTCGTTCTAAAACATTGTAAACTCCTGATCCAACAACATCAGATATAAGTTTAGATGATAGCGAAGTAATATTAGTACCATCGGATTTATCATATCCTAGGTTTACCTTTGCAGAAAGGTCATCGCTGATGTCATAAGTCAAAGATCCGTTTAGTAATAAACGATTTGTGTTGGTGACATTCTGAGAATATTCCAATAAGTTGGCAGGCTTAATTTGAGTTCCTCCATCATTAAAGTCTGGATCAGAAGGCCATGTTGGATTTGCAGAGTAGGCTGCTCCTAAAATATCGCCTCTAAAATCTGCAGAAGCACTCAATGGTGCAGTTTCATTATTTAATCGAGATACTGTAGCGTTCACAGATACCTTTAATTTATCATCTAAAAATCGGTGATTTCCATTCACTCTACCTGTAATTCTTTCAAGATCTGTATTTTGTACCACCCCTAATTGTTGACCATATCCAAAAGTTGCTCTAACATTTCCTTTTCCGTAATTCTTAGAATAGGAAAGGTTGTAATTTCTTGAGGCCACATCTCTGGTTACAAAATTTTGATAATCCGTATTTTCACCAAAATCTACTGAAGCAGAATTGTTTCCTATGGATAAAATAGCAGATAAGAATTGATCTCTATTTAACAAATCATATTCGTTTGCAGGTGTCGAAAAACTTACATCTGTATTGAATTCAAAAACACCACCAGCACCAGCTTTTCCGCTTTTTGTTGTGATGATCACTACACCATTAGCTCCTCTCGATCCGTAAATGGCGGTAGCTGAGGCATCTTTCAAAATAGAGATGCTTTCAATATCATTTGGATTTAAGAAGTTCAATGGGTTTCTTGGAGAAGAGGCACCGTTTCCTGAATCTCCCGCAGGTTCAATATTTTCTCCTGATAAAGGGATTCCGTCAACAACGAATAAAGGATTATTATTCGCTCTTACAGAGCTTGTTCCCCTAATGTTTACTTGGATACCAGCTCCAGGTTCACCACTCGTTTGTTGGATGTTTACCCCTGCTGCTTTTCCCTGAATTAATTGCTCAGGAGAAGCAACAACTCCACGGTTAAAATCCGCTGAAGTTACGGCAGTAACGGAACCGGTTGCGTCTCTTACAGTAGTTTGACCATACCCGATTACTACAATTTCGTCTAATTGAGTTGAATCCTCAACTAACATCATATTAATTATACTTCTTGAATCTACCGTAATTTTTTGAGTTTTGTAGCCTAGGTAACTAAAAACAAGTGTAGAACTATCAGAGGATACCGTAATAGTGTAGTTTCCATCTAAGTCTGTTTGTGTTCCATTGGAAGTTCCTTTTTCTTGAACAGTAACACCAGGTAGGCTTCCTGAACTATCCGAAACAACTCCCTTAACAGTCCTTTGGCCATACATTACGATACCTGCCAGTATGAAAACAAGTAATAGTAATTTTTTAGACAAATTATTTCTCATATTTATAAAGATTAGATTAATTATGCTCAGTTTTATTTAAATTTTAACATTATTTAACGATTAATCGACTTGCAATTTGAGTTTTTTTTTGTTAAAAATAAAATAATAAGTGGAAAATTTTGCTAAAAAATAACGAAAACGTTTTCGATTTTTCGTTTTTACAAAAATTAAAGCTCTGTATTTAGGATAAACAAACATTTAAGGTTAGTTTTTTAAAAATTTCTCAAAAATTTGTGAATCGGGAGGATTATTAATTTCTTCAAAATAGATTATAAGGGCTAACTAATTCAACATAAAAAATTGATGAGAATGAAATGAATTGTTTCCTATTATTCGATTGACAGAGCTTCCCAATAATCTGACTTTTATGATGAGCAAAATGAGCATGCTAACTTCGTGTGGAATATCAAAACAGCATTCTACAACGTATGATTTTGCATGGCGGATTTGTAAAATGACAAGGTTTTAAAATTCTTACTTGCATCGTTATTAACATTTCTATATATTTGAAGTCTATGAATAATTATTAAACGATTGCAATGAAAAAAATAACCGTCACTTTTATCCTATTTTTTTTCTTCCATAATTGGAACCTTCCCGCACAACAAGATTTAGATCTATCCATTCTTACACTACCACAAGAACTAACTAAAAATGCGAACGCAGTGGTGAGAAAACAACAAAGGATTATCGATGTAAACTCTGTCAATCAAATGACAATAAAAAACACATCAGTAGTTACCGTGTTAAATAAGAAAGGTCATCAGCGTTTGATAACCTCAGTAGGGTATGATAATCATACGAGGATTTCAAGATTAGAAGGACGTATATATAATTCTCTTGGGAAGGAGACTAAGAAGTATAGGAAAAATGACTTTATAGACGTAAGTGCTGTTGATGGTGTCTCCTTATATACTGATTCACGAGTAAAATACATTGATTTTACCCCAGTGTCATATCCTTATACTTTTGTTTTTAGTTATGAGTTAAAAACAACATCAACAGCAAATATTCCCAGTTGGATACCTGTTAATCAGTATTACGTAGGTGTTCAAGAAAACGAATATGTAATCAATTACCCCCCAGAGTTGGGGTTTCAAAAAAAAGAGAAAAACTTTGAAGGATTTCCTATTGAAGATAATTCAGTAACTGGAAAAATCCACTATAAAGTAACTAACATATTACCTGTCAAGTATGAATCTCTGGCACCCTCTCTAATCGATTCAAGCCCTAATGCGCTACTATCATTAAGTCACCTTACAACAGATGGTGTTGAGGGTTCCTATCGAAATTGGAATGAGTTTGGTAGGTGGATGCACCAAAGCTTATTATTAGGACAAGACATTCTTGACGGTGCAACTAAGCAAAAAGTTTTAGAATTAACTGCCAATGCTGAGACAGTCGCAGAAAAAGCAAAAATCATTTACAAATACATGCAAGACAGAACTCGCTATATTAGCGTTCAAGTTGGAATAGGTGGAATACAACCGATTGCAGCTAATCAGGTTGACAGGGTTGGATATGGAGATTGCAAGGGTCTGACAAACTACACCAAAGCTCTACTCAACGTTGTAGGAGTCAAATCCTACTATGTTCATGTAGAAGCTGGAACAGACGATAATATTTCTTTAGAAAATGATTTTGCCTCTTTAGCTCAAGGCAATCATGTAATTTTAAATATTCCCAACGGGAATAATGATATATGGTTAGAATGTACCAGTCAGACCTCGCCATTTGGTTTTTTGGGTGATTTTACAGACGATAGAGATGTACTTGTAATTACCCCAGAAGGAGGTGTCATCAAAAGAACACCAGCCTATTTAAACGAAGATAATCTTCAAATTACCAAGGCAACTATTGAACTGAACCCAGAAGGAAGCTTAAATGCTGATGTTGATATTTCATCAGAAGGTATTCGATACGATGCGAGATACATGCTAGAGAAAGAAACACCATTAGAACAGAAGAAATATTATAAATCTGGTGTGTGGAGCTATAATAACAATCTCGAAGTCTTGTCAATTGCATTTGATAACAACAAAGATTCTGTTATTTTTAGAGAATCGCTAGAAGTAAGCATTGCCGATTACGCAACTTTAAGTGGCTCAGATTATCTATTAAAAGTAAATGCTTTTAATAGGAATACTTTTGTTCCTAAAAGATACAGAGAGAGAAAAATGCCATTAAAAATTCTCCGAGGGTATAAGGATGTGAGTGAATACAATTATAAAATTCCAGAAGGATATTCCATTGGAGAGCTACCAGAGCCCAAAATTATTGAAACAAAATTTGGAATGTACAAAGTTGTATTTCAGAAACTAGACGATACCACATTTACATACGCTAAAACAATGCTTATAAAAGCAGGAGAGTATCCAAAAGAAGAGTATAAGAACTACAGAAGGTTCAGAAAATTAATCGCTAAATATGAGAACATTCGTATACTACTAACAAAAAAAACCTAACCATGAAAAAATGTATCATCTTATTCGTCTTGTGTTTTACGATTAATAGTTTTGCCCAAAACTATAAATTTGGAAAAGTTTCCAAAGAGGAGTTGGGAGAAAAAATGTATCCATTAGACTCAACAGCAGAAGCAGCCTATTTATACGATAGTAGAAGAACATATTTTAACTACAATAAAAATGAGGGATTCCAAATCATTACCGAGATTCATCAGCGAATTAAAATTTATAAGAAAGACGGTATTGATGAGGGGAATATTACCATTCCGTATTACTCTCCAGATTCAGGAGAAAAAGAGACTGTTATTGGGATTAAGGGTAATACATACAATCTAGAAGGAGGCAAGATTGTTAAAGAAAAATTATCAAAGAAGGCGATTTTTAAAGAACAAAGATCAAAATACATCTCTTTAAAAAAGATTGCCATGCCATCAATAAATGAAGGGTCGGTTATAGAAATTAGTTACAAGAGAATTTACCCTTATTACCGAATTAGCGAACTGCAATTTCAGTATAATATTCCAGTAAAGAAACTAGAACACAGAGTAGAAATCCCAGAATATTTTGTGTTTAACAAAAGAGCAAAAGGGTATTATTTCCCATTGTTAAAAGATAAAAAAGTAAATGGTAAAATTAGTTTTGGATATGGCAACGATATAGATTTTATTACTAATATTTCTACATACACGGGCAATAATATCCCAGCACTAAAAGATGATGAAATTTATGTAAACAACATCAACAATTACAGAGGAGGGGTAAAATATGAATTAGTAGCAACCCAATTTCCAAATTCAAACTACAAGAATTTTGCTACCAACTGGGATAATGTTTGCAAACAAATTTACAAGTCTCCATACTTTGGAGGAGAATTGAAAAAAGTAAATTATTATAAGAATGACCTTGAAACGTTACTTCAAGGAAAAACAAGTGATGCCGAAAAAATTGCTGCCATATATAATTTTGTGAAGAAGAAAGTAAAGTGGAATGAATATTATGGTAAGTACACAGATAAGGGAGTCCGCAAAGCTTATAAAGAGGGAGTTGGAAATTCGGCAGATATCAACCTGATGCTAACCTCAATGCTTCGATCAGCAGCATTAAATGCAAACCCAGTTCTGGTCAGTACCAAAGGTAATGGGATTCCTTTTTTTCCAACACTCAACGGCTTCAATTACGTGATAGCCATGGTGGAACTTGATAGTGGTTATATCTTATTGGATGCCACAGAACCTTTTGCTGTACCTAATATTTTACAGTTAGAAGCAATTAATTGGAACGGGAGAAAAGTAGAAAAAGATGGAAGCTCTTCATGGGTAAATCTTGTGCCTAAAAGACGATCAACAGAAAACAATTTACTCACCTTAACTGTTTCTGATGAGGGTACTATAGAAGGGGCTATGCGCTCAACATATACCAATTACGTGGCTCTAGGCTACAGGAAGAAAGCTACCAGACTAAGCTTAGAAGAGTTAATTAATCAGACAGAGGAGAAATTTTCTATTGAAACAGAAGAGTTTAAAGTTGATAATAAAAATAATTTAGGGAAGCCAGTTGTACGTTCTTTTAAACTTTATGGTGAGGATTTCGTAGAAGGGATAGGTGGTAAGCTGTACGTTACTCCGTTAATGTTTTTAGCAGAAAGAGAAAATCCATTTAAAGCAGATGAAAGAGCATTTCCAGTAGAATTTATCGTGCCATGGGAAGATAAACACCGAGTAAATATTACCCTTCCTGAAGGGTACTCTATAGAGTCTCTCCCAGAAAATCTATCAATGGCATTGCCAGAAAACTTGGCAAATTATAAATTTCTAATCCAGCAAAAAGGAAACAGTGTTACTATCATGTCTGTGTTAAAAATGAATTCAGCTGTTGTTACACCAGAGTATTATCTTGAATTAAAAGAGTTTTATAATAAGCTCGTCAAAAAACAGACTGAGAAGATAGTTCTTGTAAAATCGTAACCTAACTAATACGGTGTGAAGACCATTTTCATACTCTTCTTTTTAACTGTTTCTTTAGGTCATTCACAAAAGAAAGATGTAACAAAACTAGGACAAGTCACCATGGCAGAGTTGCAGATGAGTCGCTGTGCAATCGACAGTAAGGCCAGTGCTTTGGTGCTTGAAGAAAATGCCTACACTTATCTTTCAGAGAAGCATAATTTAGATTTTAAAACAGATTATTATCACAGAATTAAACTGTTCAATAGGCAATCATTTGATAAAGCTACAATAGAGATTCAGCTTTACGATCAGCAAAAAAGTGACGACATCGAGGCGTATTCATATCACCTTGAAAACGGTAAAATTATAATGACAAAGTTAGAGAAAAGCCAAATCTTTAAGAAGAATATTCATAAAAAATGGAAAGAAGTTGTTTTTACAATACCCAATTTAAAAGAAGGTTCGGTAATTGAATATAAATACAGTGTCATATCTCCTTATCCATCGATAAATGACTGGTATTTTCAGTCCGATATTCCAAAACTTAAAAGTGATTATACATTTTCTTATCTAGGGAACTATAAGTATAATGTTAGATTGGTCGGTTTTCTAAAGTTAGATAGAAAAGTTACTAAAGTGAAGAAACGCTGTGTAATGGTTCCAGGTATTGGTAGAAGAGGTCAGTCCGGATATCTTTCTTATGGGATTGACAACATACCTGCATTTAAAGAAGAGGATTACATGTTAAGCAAGGAGAATTTTATCTCTAAAATTGTATTTGATTTGATTTCAATTACCAGAACAGATGGAGTAGTAACAAAATACACTCAAACTTGGAAAGATGCGGATAAAAATTTTCAGAAAAATTGGTTTGATAATCAAACCAATAAGGAGAAGTTTTTTAAAAGAAGACTCCCTGATAGTTTACTGTCCGTGGTGAATCCAGTAGAGAAAGCTACAGGAATATTTAAGTTTATCCAGGGAAGATTCACTTGGAATCAAAGATACTGGCCTCAGGGAAGTATCAATTTAAAAGAAGCATTTGAGAGTAGAAGTGGTGGAGTAGATGTTATTAATTTGTCTCTTTACAATAGCTTACAAGCCGCTGGTATAGAATGCTACATTATGACGATTGCAACAAGAGAAAATGGATTACCAACAAAGTTGTATCCAGTAACGAGAGATTTTAATTATATCATTGTAACAACAGTACTTAATGGAGAGCGTTATTTTTTAGATGCTACAGATAAATTCATGCCGTTTGGACAAATTCCTATGCGATGTTTGAATGGAGAGGGGCGGGTTTTAGACTTTGACAAAGGGAGTTATTGGGAGACCATTAATCCCATTTCAAATAACATAGCCAAGATTTCGGTTCAGTTAACCCTTGACGAAGACAATGAATTAACAGGAAAAATACACGTTCAAAAAAAAGGTTATTTAGCAAGTAATAATAGAAAATTATTGAGTGTTGAAAGTGAGGAAGATTATTTGAGAGATCTAGAATCTAAAATGACCGACTATGAAATCGAGGACTACCTTTCATCAAATCTTAAAGACTTGGAAGCCCCATTATTGGAATCGTTTACGATCAATCCGTACGAAGTTATTTTTGACGAAGATATTGTCAGAATTAATCCGTTTTTTTATTACCAGATTCAAACAAATCCATTCAAGCTAAAAGAACGGAAGTGCCCAGTAGATTACGGATATCCTAGGACGTATTCATACAGAATAACTATGGATGTTCCAAAAGGATATAAAGTTATAAGCAGTCCACAAGCAAAAGCAATTGGTTTGCCTAATAAAGCAGGAAAATTTGTTTTAAGAAGCCTAGTGAGTGATAAAAAGATTTCATTAAACTACAGATTTAAAATCAAGAAAAAAGTTTTTACAAGTCAAGAATATTTTTATCTGAAGGAATTTTTTAATCAGATCATCAAAGTTTATGCAACACCAGTAGAGTTTCAAAAGATCTAAAACAATGAAATTTTATTTGAGTTCTTTACTTCATTAATTGTAAACGTAGAATGTGTGCTTCCAATGTGCTTAATGGTTGTGAGTTTGCTCACCATAAACTCCCTGTAGGCTTTCATATCTTCTATGTATATTTTTAGGATATAATCGTAATCTCCACTTACGTGAAAACATTCGGAAACTTCATCTAATTTTAAGATTTCCTTTTCAAAATTTGATAAGAATTCTCGAGAATGTTGCAGAAGTTTCACATGACAAAAAATAAGAAACGATTTTCCAACCTTATCAGTATCAATTATAGCAGTATAGGTTTTGATGACCCCTCCCTTTTCTAGTTTTTTGATTCGTTCATAAACTGCTGTAACCGATAAGTTTAACTGATGTGAAATTTGCTTGTTGGTTTGCTTGCTGTTTTGTTGTAGTAAGGTGAGAATTTTTTTATCTGTATTGTCCAAATTCATGATGAAAATTTTTCTAAGAAAAGTGATTTTTTTAGGAATAAATAGATGATATATCTATGATTAATATCAAAATTAATAAAATAATCTATTTTATATAAATATAGTTGATTATTAGTTTTTATTATGGTTTTTTTGTAGTAAAATAAACTATTATGAAGTTCAATTCAGCTGATCATATTCAAGATTTACAGTATTTTGGAGAATTCGGAGGCGTTAATCCATCCATATCCGATTCGTCCACCTATACCTTCCTGTCTGCAAAGACGATGTTTGATACTTTTGAAGGAAATGCTGATGGATGTTACCTTTACTCTAGACATTCTTCCCCTAGCAATCTCTATTTAGGAGCAGCACTAGCTGCAATGGAAGGTACAGAAACTGCCAATGTTGCAGCTTCAGGAATGGGAGCAATCACAGCAGTATTACTTCAACTTTGTAGAGCGGGAGACCATGTAATATCGAGTAGAACCATTTACGGAGGGACTTATGCTTTTCTCAAGAATTTTACACCGAGGCTACAGATAGAAACTACCTTTGTAGATATCACAAGATTAGACATTGTAGAAGCTGCCATCACAGAGGATACAAAAGTGTTGTATTGCGAGTCTGTAAGTAATCCACTATTAGAGGTGGCTGATATGAGAGGGCTTTCGCATTTAGCTAAAAAATACAACCTCCAATTGGTCGTAGATAATACCTTTTCTCCTTTGTCTATAGCTCCAGCTCAATTGGGAGCTGATATTGTCATTCACAGTTTAACCAAATTTATTAATGGCTCCTCAGATACTGTTGGAGGTGTAGTGTGTGGTACACAGAAATTTATTGATCAGTTGCGTAATGTAAATGATGGAGCTAGTATGCTACTAGGGTCAACCATGGATAGTTTACGCGCCTCATCAGTATTAAAAAACTTAAGGACACTTCACATTCGCATGAAACAACACAGTCGAAATGCACTGTATCTCGCTAAAAAATTTGAGTCAGATGGACTAAAAACAGTATATCCCGGACTAAAGTCTCATCCTTCCCATGTATTGTTTAAGTCAATGATGCATCCAGAATATGGTTTTGGAGGGATGCTTACTATTGATGTTGGAAATTTAGAAAACGCCAATCAATTGATGGAGCTTATGCAACACAGAAACCTTGGATATCTTGCAGTAAGCCTCGGATTTTATAAAACCCTATTTTCAGCTCCCAGGAGTTCTACTTCCTCTGAAATTCCCGAGAAGGAACAGATAGAAATGGGCTTGTCAGATGGATTGATACGCTTTTCGATTGGACTAGACAATAACATTGAGAGGACTTATGAGATGATGAAAACTTGTATGTTAGAAGTTGGAATTTTGTCCCAAGCCGGAACCGAAGTCTAGCGACCAAAAATTCTTTTTATAAATTGATTCAAATCATCCTTAGAGATAGCACCATCAAATAGAGGTTTAATATCCCAACGGTCTCCTTTTCTAACCAGTTCATAACTGAAGATAGAGGAATTTACATCATCTTCTCTTATGAGTGGATATCGTAGGTCTCTATAGATCAACTGACCTGTAGTATCAATAAATTGAACTGTGAAAAAATTTTGGCTGAACCACCGTAAGGTTTTCAGATCGGGGTGGTTGATGTCTAGTAAATCGTGGTTTTTAGGGATACTCGTGAATTTTACAGGAATGTCATTCTGATCAAAAAGCGAATAAAATGCCAGTTGATAATCGGTATCAGTTTCTGCTACACCGTACCATAAGAAGGTGTTTAAAATAGTTGGTTGCGTACTAAAACGATGATAGGGGATGGCTGCTTTTTCAAATGCTTCTTTGAAGACAGTATCCATGTAGTGCTTATTACCCCATGTGAAAAGTAAATACGCAGAACTGAGGTAGATCCCAACTCTTGTCCATTTCATTCTTTTAGGATTTGTTCTTTTTAAGAATAAAGTAACGATCATACAGAATAAAAACGGAACTGTATACATGGGGTCTACTACTGGCTGCATAACATTTTGTCTCAAATAGTTATTTTTAAGGGTTGAACCATAAAAGCAATATAGTCATGTTGAGCGAAGAAGAATTTATAGCCCAAGCCAAAAAGCATTATCAAAAGATAAAGAAGTTGTCAAGGATTGAGAGTTACTACAATTACG
>JABSPP010000329.1 GCA_013214275.1 Flavobacteriaceae bacterium | reverse complement strand
ATATTTTCTTTTTTTATTTAACCCAAAAATACGGTATTCCGAAGACTTTATTTTTTTACGACTTTCGGATGCTAGTGCAAAAAAACAAACAACTGTCAAAAATGTTTTGGGATCATCATGTATGAAAGAGAGGATATTTTGTAACAACATCTAGCAATATTATAGATGATGCTATATTAGAGTACACAAAGAATCAAGTAAAGGATTTGTCACGAACGGTTTAGCCTTAGTTGACTTTATCCTAAATCAAACCTTTCGGTCTTTAGCTGAGAGTAGTTTAGTTGTCATGCATAAAGCGTTGTTTCGCCAGCAATTCTTCTTCTGTTTCCACATGATCCTCATCAGGCACACAACAATCCACAGGACAAACAGCGGCACATTGGGGTTCTTCATGGAATCCCTTACATTCTGTACATTTATCAACCACAATGTAATATATTTCGTCTGATATTGGTTCCTGCTCCTCATCTGCATCAGCACTTATACCATTGGGTAATACAATGGTTCCACTCAGATCTGTCCCGTCAGCATATTTCCAATCGTCAGCCCCTTCATAAATAGCTGTATTTGGACACTCGGGTTCACAAGCCCCACAATTAATACACTCATCAGTTATGATTATCGCCATCGTAATTCTCTTTTGTTTGTGTAACTTTGCAATGCAAAAATAAGCTCTAGAAGAGTAGTAACCAAAAGAAATGACCCCTATTCAGAATAGAATTGATGCATTCGCAAAATTAGGTGATTTTTTACGTCAGTTTTCAAGAAGAGAAATCATCAAAAACGATTTTGTTGTTTACAATGATCTTTTTTTTGATGATTTTCAACATCAAATACAACTTGCACAAAGGAATAACAGTTGGTTTACTAAAAATCATATTTTATATGCTATGGAATGTTGGTCAGAAGCCCTAAAAAAAGACCACTTAGTAACTTGGATTTCAAATGAAAACCTCAATCATCACTCTGCGAAGAAGGTTGCTATCATCATGGCAGGAAACATTCCGTTAGTAGGTTTTCACGACTTTTTAAGCGTACTAATCACTGGACACACAGCATTGATAAAGCAGTCGTCTAATGACAAGGATCTCCTCCCCTTCTTAGCAAAATATTTGTCTAGCGTGGATAGTATTTTTAAAAAGAAGATTGTTTTTACAGAAGAGCAACTCAAAGACTATGATGCAGTAATTGCAACAGGAAGCAATAACACTGCTCGTTATTTTGAATATTATTTTAAAAACAAACCAAGTATCATTCGTAGAAATAGGAACTCTGTAGCAGTGATTCAAGGGAATGAAACTCCTAAAGATTTTGAAAAGCTAGGTGAAGATATTTTCCAATATTTTGGCTTGGGATGTCGGAATGTTTCCAAAATATTTGTCCCCAGAAATTTTGATTTTGATCTGTTTTTTAAAGAAATGTACCATCAGCATGAGGTAATTCAACATCACAAATACGCTAATAACTACGATTATAACAAAGCTGTCTATCTAATGAGTGAGTTTGATATTTTAGAGAATGGTTTTTTAATCATCAAAGAAGACAAGAGCTATGCCTCACCCATTGCCAGCATTTTCTATGAATATTATGACGACCCTATTGATTTAAAAGTCAAGCTTGATGAAGATTCAGATAAGATTCAGTGCATTGTAGCTAACAATTTTATTGAAGGTGACATCAATTTTGGACAAACGCAACAGCCCAAACTTTGGGATTATGCAGATGGGGTAAACACCCTAGATTTTTTAGCGACTATTTAACAAAATTTGAGGCTTAATCCATTCAAATTTCGGAAATTTGCAACCTGACAAACTAAATAAGACATCCAATATTAGTGTATAATTTCTCATCACCCATTAAGATCAACCTAGATGCACAACAATCGTGATATACGAGTATGACTGGTGAGTAATCAATATATCATCTGTAGGAAAACCAAATGTTCAACTCAAACCTGTTCTTATGAAAAAACATAATTTTAGTGCGGGGCCCTGTATATTGCCTGAAGAGGTTCTAAAAAAAGCTTCAGAGTCCATCATCAACTTCAACAACGACGATCTTTCTCTCATCGAAATCTCCCATCGAAGTACACCATTTGTGGATGTTATGGAACATGCTCGAACACTGGTTCTTGAGCTACTCAACTTAGAAGGCAAAGGATATTCGGTGCTGTTTTTGCAAGGTGGAGCAAGCATGCAATTTCTGATGGTAGCCTACAACCTACTAGATACAAAAGCAGCATATTTGAATACTGGAACTTGGAGTACAAAGGCAATCAAAGAAGCAAGATTGTTTGGTGATGCTGTTGAGGTAGCTTCTTCAAAGGACAAGAACTTTACCTACATCCCTAAAGAATACAAGATTCCGTCGGATGCAAATTACTTCCACTGTAC
>JABSPP010000328.1 GCA_013214275.1 Flavobacteriaceae bacterium | reverse complement strand
GAAGGCTTCAGGTTGAAAATGATTTTCTAAAAAAAGTCTGGGCGAGTCATGAGCCTTTACCAACTGCGAAAAGCTGTGTATATGGATCATCCTATTTTGAGTATCAGTGATCAATGTCGTGCTTTAGGTATTCATAGATCCGGCCTTTATTATTCTCCAAGAGGAGAAAGCCAAATGAATCTCAAACTGATGACAATCATTGATAAAGAGTTCTTTGACAAACCCTTCTACGGAGTCCGGAAATGACTCATCACTTGCGTCATCTAGGCTACCATGTGAATCATAAACGAGTGCGGAGGTTGTACCGATTGATGGATCTACGGGTGATTTATGCCAAGAAAAACACCAGTCAACCAAACAAGGGACATAAGAAGTATCCTTATTTGCTGAGGGGACTGAAAATAGATCGACCTAATCAAGTCTGGGCTTTTGACATTACATGGATACCTATGTTCCGTGGGTTTATGTACTTAGTGGCCATTATTGATCTTCACAGCAGATATGTAGTAAACTGGAGCATCTCAAACTCAATGGATGCGCAATGGTGTTCTGAAGTCCTAGAAGAAGCCATCAAAAAACACGGTACTCCAGAGATCTTCAATACAGATCAAGGAAGCCAATTTACTTCCATCCTCTTTACAAATACCTTAAAACAAAATGGAATAAAGATCTCGATGGATGGCAAAGGACGAGCCATAGACAATGTCTTCATTGAAAGACTTTGGAGATCATTGAAGTATGAATACGTTTATCTAAACCCAGCTAATGGAGGAGTTGAACTGTACAAGGGGATCAAAAAATACTTTGACTTCTATAATCATGAGAGAATACATCAAAACCTGGACTATAAAACCCCAAACAGTGTATTCCAAAACAACATAAATGCCGCTTGAAAAACTAACTTAACTTTACATCAATACCTGTCCTACAAATGGGGAGCATCTCATATATGTCATACTTTTCGGAAAGTAAAGTACAAAATAAAAAAGTAAGAGCGACTTGATTTAAGATTCAAATCGCTATTACTTATACACGTTGTTGGCAATAGTTATTGGACTTCAACTTGACTCCAAATCCCGGTTTCGGCAGTTTCTTGCGCATATTCTAGAAATGTTTTCGCTTTTCTTCCTAAAACTCGTTCAATATCATTAACTACCTGTTGATTCTTTGGATTAGTTAAAACATGACTAAATAAATACTCGATTAACCACACAACATCATCAGGTATTTGCATTTGCTTCATACCATCAATATACTGTTCTAATGTGATTTCATAGAAGTTTAATTTTCTATTGCTAGTCTTTGAAATGATATTGACAATATCCTTAAAAGTGATTAATTCAGGTCCTGTTACCTCAATAATTTCGCCATTGTATGTATCATTGAGTAGGACAGTAGCAGCAACCTCTGCAATATCATTCGCGTCTACAAACGGGATTAATATATCAGACATTGGTAATGCCACTTCTCCTGAAAGAATAGGGTCTAAAAAGAAGCTTTCGCTCCAACTCTGATTAAACCAAGATGCCCTAACTATTGTATAATCCACACCAGAATTCATGACAATTTTTTCACAAGCTTCAGCTTCAGTTTCGCCTTTTCCAGAGAGTAGCACCATTTTTTTAACACCTAATTCTTTTGCTAAATAAGTTAAACTCTCTATAGCTTCTTTAGCTCCTGGAACAGCAAGATCAGGATAATACGTAACATACATTTTTTCGATGCCGCTTAAGATTTCTATCCAAGTATCTTTATTGTCCCAATCAAAGCTTGGCGATGCATTTCTTGAACCAATTCTAGGCTCAATTCCTTTATTTTTTAATTGTTCTACGACGCGACGACCAGTTTTTCCTGTGCCTCCAATTACTAAAATATTTTCCATGTTCTTATATTTTTATATTTGATATTATTTAGGATTTGAATTCGTTAAGTTTTTTTAGCTTACTTTTTTTAATAAAGCCTTTTATTAGTCCAATAAACCAAGGAACGCTATAGCCATTTTTATGTAGATGATTTGCACCAAAATGATAAATAGCTTTGTTGCCTTTAATTCCGTGACCGTCAAGTAATCGATTATAAAAATTGAAAAGACAACCAATAAGAATTACCTCTTGTAAATCTTCTTCACTCCAACCCTCATTAAACACAGCATCTGCATCACTTTGTGTTAGCTTACTTGCCGATAAGGTTAGTTTTTTTAAATAATTGAATATTGGTTTTTCATTATTTTTTATTGGGGCCGAGGCTATAACTTCTAAAAGAGATTCTACTATTTTTGGAGAAATACCAAAGTTTTCAGCAACAGCTACATGAGAACCATAACAAAAACTACATGCGTTAAGTCCAGAAACATAGGCTGCGAAAAGCTCTTTTTGAGCATGAGAAAAGTTTGATTTTCCAC
>JABSPP010000327.1 GCA_013214275.1 Flavobacteriaceae bacterium | reverse complement strand
TTTAAAGAACTTATTCTAGATGATCATTAACCTTATTGATCAGCTCATGAACTTTTTGCAACGCTTTGTCGTTTGTTGTCTCTTTGTTGATACTCAATATTTCTAACTTTGATGCAAATTGCAATGCACACATGGCTAGAACATCTTGTTTATCGCTTACCTCATAGCTTTGTTCATATCTTGCTATGAGTTCGTTGATTTTGGTTGCAGCTTTTCTCATCCCCTCCTCTTCTTGCGTATCCTTTACACTTAGTGGATATCTTCGACCTGCAATTACCAAATTAATTTTCAACTTTGCCACGTTAACCACAAACCTCATTCACTCAATTGAACTATGCACTTGTCAATCTCGCGAATTAAAGCATTTATTTTGAGTTTTGTATCTCTCGTACTTTGATTACTACCTGTAATAGTCTTGGCAATTTTGAGCAAATTAAATTCTTGCTTTTGCTGCTCTAACAATTGCTCTTTTTCTAAAAGTTGACGTTGTAAATTTGAAACGTTTTGAAGCAGTATTTCGTTCTCTTTGATTAGGAAATTGTAGTTTGAAAATAAATTTCCTAACTTTTCTTCCAACAAATGGATTGCTTCTATCGTATCGTTCATTCAGCTTTTGTCAAAAAAACTATTTGAACAAAGTTAGCATTCTGATTTAAAAAACACAACTATTTTATATTTAAAAAAAGAAATGAGGAAAACACCTGTTGCCTAGGAAACTAGAGAATCTGCAACCACTGGGTGATCTCTCAAATGCTCATCATCTAGTGACCACATGAATGCTCAACACCCTCTCCTTTGATGAATGACGCATTTTTGTTTAACAGTTCAATAGTGTTTGATATACTATTTAAGACAAGGTTCTGAGGAAATGCTGTGTTTTTGCTACTCGGGTCGTTTGATTTAATTAATGCTCTTGTGCCGCGTTAGGGATGGTAGCGGCATCCTTTTTTGTCCTGAACAGGCAAAAAAGATATAGCGGACAGCGCGACCCGAAGGGAAACGCCCTTAAAAACAACAAAATGGGAATTAAATATTTTTGTTCCTTGAAAGATCAATTGAAACACGCTAGACAGGACTGTAACGTGCCTTGAGGTTGGTTCGTTCTAAGAAATTCTTTTTTTTAGGGTACTGGAATTGAAAAAAGTTGAATTAGTTTGTTATTTTCGTTGAAAATCTTTGGGCTTGAAAAACATTCTCTTTATAGTGCTGTTCTTAAATTCTATCTTGGGGTTCTCACAGAAGAAATATCCCAAAGATTATTTTAGAAATCCTTTGGATATTCCAACTGAGTTGTCTGGGACTTTTGGTGAGTTAAGGAATAATCATTTTCATGCAGGCATTGATATTAAAACAAACCGTAGAAACGGCTTGAATGTTTATGCGACTGCAGATGGCTATGTAGCGCGTATAAAAGTAGCTTTGTGGGGTTATGGAAAGGTGATCTACATTAGGCATCCCAATGGGTACACAACTGTATATGCGCACCTTAGTAAGTTTGGTGATGGGATTCAAGAATACGTTAAAAATATACAGTACAAAAAAGAGAGCTACGAGACTGGCAACATCTATCCAAAAGAAGGAGAGATCCCTGTGAAAAAAGGACAGATCATTGGTTATTCTGGGAGTACTGGTGGGTTTGTGGCTCCTCACCTACACTATGAGATTAGAGATTCTGAAACGGAACACATTATCAATCCTTTGCATTTTGGAGTGATTGTAAAAGATAGTATAGCTCCTACAATAACTCGGTTAATTGGGTATCCTATCCATCCAGATGGGAGGATTAATGGGAATAATGAGAAACTTGTCCTTCCCGTTAAAAGGAACGGTAACTCTTACTTAACCAACCGCATTACTGCAATTGGAGATATTGGTTTTGGAATCACCACTTGGGACCGATTGGGAGGAGAAAGCAATAAAAATGGCGTTTACAGCGTAGAAATGAAAGTTAACGGAAAACGACATTACTATCATGACTTTGAAACTTTTTCTTTTGCAGAGACTAAATTTATTAACTTAATGATGGATTATGCGCACTATAAGAAGTACCACACCAAAGTACAGAGGACTTTTAAACTCCCTGCCAATAAATTAAATATCTATGAAGATCTGGTAAAAAATGGAATTGTACACATAGAAAAAGGACTGAACTACTTGGTAGAAATCGTTATCAAAGACTTCAAAGGAAACACATCGACTTTAAAAATTCCCATCCTTGGAAAAGAAAGCGAGGCCATCATTGCAAAGACAGCGGATACTACCAGCTATAAGATTGTCGCTAACCAATTTCAAAAGTTTACGAAAGATGGCGTAACTATTGCTTTTCCCAAAAATACCTTTTACAATGACATTTATTTGGACTTTAACGTACAAGGAGGTATTGCAAAAGTTCATCGACCTAACATTCC
>JABSPP010000326.1 GCA_013214275.1 Flavobacteriaceae bacterium | reverse complement strand
AACTTGGAAAATGTTGATTTATCGTATGCCAAAAACCTAATCCCTGCCCAGATTAACCAATTACCAACCACAATTAAGTCGCTTGATCTTGGGTGGTGTAATGTAGAGGATGTTGATTTTAGCCGCTTTTCTAGGCTCATACGGTAAACCTCCCAAATTATCCATCGTGCCGTAAAACCCCGTTCGTAAGGGCGGGGATATAAGGTACCCTTGTGTTAACTACTCTTTGAGATTGGACGTATTCTTTGATAATAGATAGAGGCGCACCACCACAAGAAGATGAGAAGTAACTAGGAGTCCAAAGCATATTTTTGAAGTAGGCGTTTTGGATTTCAGCGTATTTCTGTCTAAGCATTCTCGAAGAAACAGTTTTAAGACTGTTAACCAATCGAGAAACGGCTACCTTTGGGGGATAATTGATTAACAAGTGAATATGATCCTCTTCACCGTTGCATTCCTCAAGAATAGCCTCGAATCTTTCGCAAACACCCTCGAATATGCTTTTAAGTGTAGCAATATGTTCTTCATTGAGTACCTTTCGCCTGTATTTGGTGACAAAGACCAAGTGCACATGCATATTAAATACACAGTGCCTACCCGTTCGTATATCTCCGTTTAAATGCTTCTCATATGACATAGACTATAGTATAATATGTTTGTGTTAATCCGAAAAGCCTATAAGTATAAACTCAAAACAAACCCATCGTTAGAGGACACCCTCAATGAGTTTTCCGGTGCTAATCGGTTTGTTTGGAATAAAGCCTTGTTCCTAAACAAAAAACGGTTGGAACGGCACGAAAAAAAGGATCGAAAACTCATTCGATATAATGATCTTGCGGGCCTCCTGAAACTTTGGAAGCAATCTGATGAATGGGGCTTCTTGAAAGGCATTCATTCGCAAACATTACAGCAAACACTGAAAGATTTAGACAAAGCCTTCAAAGATGCCTTTGACCCCAAGCAACCCCTAAAGCGGTTCCCTGTATTCAAGAAAAAGGAGATTGTAAGTGGATTTAGGTTCCCTCAGGGGATTAAGATTCATTGCAATAGGGTGTATCTACCTAAAATCGGGTGGGTCAGATACTTCAATAGCAAGAAAATAGAAGGAATCATCAAGAACGCAACGGTTTCTAAACGAAACGGGAAATGGTTCGTTTCGATTCAGGTTGAACAGGAAATAAAAGTGTTTTCTAAGAAGCCCAAAAATGAAGTTGGCATTGATCTTGGGATTAAGAAAAATGTCGTCCTCTCCGATGGCCGAATATTGGAAGGTGCCCGATCTTTCAAAAAGCAAAGAGGGCGGTTAGCCAAGTCACAAAGGCACCTTTCAAGAAAGATGAAGTTTTCATCGAACTGGAAGAAGCAGAAATCCAAAATAACGAAAATTCATGAAAAGATCGCTAATGTCCGTAACGATAGGCTCCATTGGATGAGTAATCGACTATCAAATGAGTACAACGTCATTTACCTTGAAGCCTTGAAAGTGAGAAATATGTCAAAGAGTGCCTCGGGTACGCTAGAAAATCCTGGAAGAAATGTATCAGCTAAGCGAGGTCTTAATCGAGAGATACTAGACCAAGGGTGGGGCGAGTTCAGAAGGCAACTATCCTACAAGCAAGAATGGTCCAATGGATGGCTACAAGCAGTGGACCCCAAATATACGTCTCAAAAATGTAGTCAGGCTTCTTGTGGATACACAGCAAAGGAAAATAGAAAAAGCCAATCGGTTTTTCATTGCAGAAAGTGTGGCTATGAAGAAAATGCAGATGTTAACGCATCTAAAAATATCTTAGCGGTCGGGCAGACCGTTTTTGCCTGTGGAGGAAACTCATTAGAGTTTCCGTTGAAGCAGGAACCCCTAGCTGCTTAGCAGATCCTAGGAATCTTCGTCTAAACTTGTTTAGGCGGAGAGGATGTCAACTTGGAAATAGCGATCCAGTATGAATTCTACATCTTTTGGAACATCCTTTAATTGAAATGAAAAAAATCGACGTTTTGCTCTGAAATAACCCAATTGGAGTATGAAATAAAGCCGGGCTTCAGTGGTCGACCTGCCTTTAAAATAATCAAACTCTTTGTCGTCGTACAAAAAATACAACAATCTCTCTTTATGCAAAAATTCTGGACGGCTATAAAAATGTGCTTTTTCATTGTCAGATAGGATACCGAGTAACTTACTTGCGCCAACAGTGAATGTTGAATCGCTCACGAATTCTCAGATTTATCCAAAACCTGTTGTCCTGGTTCTTTGACTGTTCCATCACCGTTAACATAACAATACAGGGTCGTTGTTGTGAGATTTAACCGTTTTGCTATTTCCGAAGCAACCGATTTTGGATCAGACATGGCGGCCATGGCCATCCTCAACGTTGATTTATCCATTTTCCTTGGACGACCACCTTTTCGACCT
>JABSPP010000325.1 GCA_013214275.1 Flavobacteriaceae bacterium | reverse complement strand
GGAAAAGATTGGGTTGAATCCTGCGATTTAATTGCCATTGAATCCCAGGCATTGAAGCAATAAAGCCCTGGAAAATGTGACTATTATCAACAAGGGCGACGTGCTATATCCCTGATTAAATCTAGCTTGTAGCATTTTTTGTCCCCACGGCAGCTAATTGAGGACTTATTAATCCCATCATTTGAAGATTCTGATAAACTCCCATAATATCCTTTCTACTTTTTTTTCCCAATTTTCTTGTTGTTAAAATTTCTGAGAATAATTCATGAATTTCTTGCTCCAGTTCTTGCATTTGTTGGTGTATTGGGGACAGTCTTGTAAAAACTTCCATCCCAATACTACGCATTTGATCTAAAAAATTTTTAAGTTCGGTACGTTTTCTTTTTATTTGTTTGAGTAGCCATTTATGCTCTTCTTCTAGACCGCGACGACGTTCATGAAACGATGATAGTCCTAACGATTCCGTTGACTCCTGTTGATCAGAGATTTGATTTACCCTCATGAAGACCCTTCAAATGGTAGTTCTTTAACATTTGCTCAGTATATCAATAATTAATAGTGTATATTGCCCCAAAGTCAAAACTATCAGAACTTATTATCTCTTATCAAGTCGCAAATTGCCGTAATTCTTAGATTGCTACAAAAAAATCAGAGAAGTTTTTTCCCTGATTCAATACTATCGCTCGTGTTCACTAGTTGGATAATGATTTAGCGATTCTTAGGTAAGAAGGCCATGGGATCTTGTGGTCCTTTGCCTAATGGACGAATTTCGTAGTGCAGGTGAGGACCAGTGCTTCTACCTGTGTTACCCATTTCGGCAATTTTTTGACCTTGTTCTACTTTCTGACCACGACGTACTAAATGACGGCTATTGTGACCGTATAAGGTTACACTGCCATCAGGGTGACGAACTTTAAGATATTTACCATAACCTCCAGAATCCCAACCTACTGTGATAACTTCTCCTGGAGCCGAAGACACAATGGGAGTTCCCACAGGTGCTGCAATATCAATACCCCTGTGCATTCTGCCCCAACGTGGACCATACCCAGAGGTGATAACCCCTTTTGTGGGCCAAATATGTCCAGTAAATCTCATGGGAGCATCGGGAAGATAATCATCGGGGTTGGAGATTCCTGGAAGTTTTGGACCCACAGTCGTTCCAATAGGAATTTCAAAGGGGTTCTTGTACATAGAAGGGTTACTGGGAGTCACACCGACTGTTTCTAAATTAGTTGTCAGTGTCTCTTTTTCTTCTGTCCGCTTGAGGGGTTGACTGACATCAGCAACAATTTTTTCCTTTCTGACATTGTTTACTTGTTCTGTTTTCAATTCTGCTAAGCTATGTTGCAGACGGGTACGGGTTTGTTTGAGGTGATCAAAGGAGGTGTTGACAGTTTTGGTGCCAACACTTTTATGTTCGTTGACAGTCTCTAGAGAGCTTTTTGGGATGATTTTTTGAGATGAATCCTTATCAGAAGGAATTTTGATGGTTTTTCCTGACTCTAGCTTAGCTGTAATCCCTAGATTATTAATCGTCGCGATGGCTTCTGGTTTAACTTGATATTTGTAAGCAAGTCTGGCAATAGTATCTCCTTCTTGTACTTTATACTTCAGGGCTAAAGGAGAGAGTTTACTCTCCTCCCTGTGCAAGTCCGAAAAATTAGGAAGATTGGTAATAGCTACATTGGCATTGGCCGTCACAGAATTAGTTGCGATCGCCGGTTTATTTTGGCTCAACAAAATACCGCTTGCACCCATAGAAACAGCTAGGCAGATCATGGCTACTGGACGACGAATCCAACTTTTCTCACTCTTAGCTAATTCATTTTGAGAGTCTTCTAAAGAAGATATTGCTTCTAGTTTGGTGTGACCGGCAGAACTCGAAGACATTTTTTGAATAAAAGACTGTTGAGTATAATACCTCTTCAGACAAATCATATTGAACACAATCTGTACCTCGCAGACTATTACGAACATGGATAAACTTATGGGCGGGCATTCTGACTAAGAGATTTGTTCAAGACTAATCTCATCACAGTTGCGGGACAGCGAGGGATTTACACCGCTCTTTCCCCGTTACCTCTAATGACTGACCTCCATTAGAACCCAAGACCTTCGGTATTTATTAGCGACGGTTTCGAGGTCTTGGATTGTTCCAGTAGAATATGGATTTAAACAATACGCCAGGTCGGTTTAAAGTTGCCAACTGCTGTAACTTCATAATTTTGTCAGTGCAAAAATACAACGGTTCGTTGTTATTTTTGGAATGGTAGAATTAAGGTTACGGAAACCATCAATATCGTAACCTTAATCGTGAATACCCCGACCTCGTTAAGTTCCAAGCTAACCCCTTATCTATACCATGCACAGATTTAATCACTCAACTATTAGAAGATAAGCGATCGCATCACACTCGTTTGGCCTACTTGAAAGACT
>JABSPP010000324.1 GCA_013214275.1 Flavobacteriaceae bacterium | reverse complement strand
TCTGACCTGCTCTACTTTCTTTAGATAACCACGCTCCCACCCAGTCGTCGAATTGAAATTTATTGACGAGTTGAAAGGATTGTTGATAAGCACTTCCAACGTGGGCACCCCATAGTTTTTCTAAAACGGCGTTTCCTTCTTTTGTTCCTTTTGCTGTGAGTTTAATATCATAACTAGCTGTTCCTAGTTTATTGATACGAGGAGTAATGTGATAAACATCCGATTTCACAAGTTGTTGTAGTTCCCTGATAGCATCAAAACTAAAACCAACTTCGTGTAGTTTGTCTATTAGTTCACCTTCTATGTTAGATTGATAATAGGTGAGACTGACTGTAGAGAATTTCCTTTGTAGGGTTTTAAAATATTCTTGAAAGGATTTACTACCGTAGATTTCTGGCTCTCTAGTTCCCAAAAGATTGAGATTAGGACCGTTGATGATGATGAGTTTCATACCTCTAAAGTAACAATTATTTGTTAGTTAAAGTTGAGGTAATTTATAAAAGTAATTCATTAAAAAAGCCTTTATTGTATCTAGTGTTGTATAAACGGTGTCAAGTATATGGTAGCATTGATCAACAAAGCCTTAAATTTGTTAGGCATCTAAAATCATTGAATGAATCTTAGACAGACTTCGAACAGAAAAGACTTTTTTAATGAATTTTTATTCTTGAAACTCAAAGGAGTTACTAGAATGAATAACCAATAGCCAGACTACCTGAGGGTAAAATACCAGATGCTTTTAACAGAGATAGATCATCAGTATCATAATTAAAGGATCTGTATCCCAATCCTAAATTTAATTCAAAAGAAATTCCACTACTCCACAACCATTGGTAACCAGCTCTTGCTCCAATATTGAATGCTGTGAAACTAATTTCGTCTCCTGAGGTTCCAAGTCCAGTTAAATCTTCTATCTCTGTAGTACCTCCTTGAAATCCTGCGTCTCCAGTAATATACCAACCATCAAATACTTCATTGAAATAATATCGATACTGTAGTCCACCACCATAAGTCTTATATTGTATTGAGCTGAACTTGAATCCTCCTATGGCTCCACTTACAAGAATAGATGTTTGATCGCCTAAAGCTCGTTCATAAGAAACTAAATCTGTACCTCCCAGAATTGCTAGGGGATTTGCTTTAATAATGTTTTCTTGAGCATTGAGAGTTCCAAAACTTGCTAATGCGATAATGGCAATAAAAATAGTTTTTTTCATGATTGTTTTCATTTTAATTTATAAATTTTATGTTCTTAAATTTGAATATTAAGAATCGCGAGCGAAGAAAATCTAAATTTTAAATGGATTTCATCACAACAATTTAATATTCATGACAAAAGTAGTTTTTTTTTTTAAATTTCAAATTTTTATTTGAGAAATTATGAAATGGAATCACACAATCAAAGATTATCAATCCTTCCTTAAAATAGAGCGAGGACTCTCGGAAAATACTGTTGAGAATTATACCAGAGACATCCTAAAGTTGATTGTTTTTCTAGAAGATCAAAAAATAACTATTTCACCAGATAACATTGGTCGAGATACTATTCAAAGATTCGTTTATGAAATAGCAAAAAGAGTTAATGCTAGGAGTCAGGCACGAATTATCTCTGGTATTCGTAGTTTTTTTGATTATATGGTTTTTGAAAATTACCGCAGTACAAACCCCACTGATTTAATTGAAACTCCAAAAACTGGCAGGAAACTTCCTGATACACTCTCTGAAAAAGAAATTAATGAACTGATTGCTGCTATTGACCTCAGTAAACCACAAGGTGAACGCAATCGGACTATCCTTGAGATTGTTTACAGTTGTGGTCTGAGGGTAAGCGAAGCTGTAACTCTTAAAATTTCTGACTTGTTCTTTGAAGAAGGATTTATTCGCGTTTTAGGAAAGGGGAATAAGGAGCGTTTTGTTCCAATTCATCAACAAACTCAGCAACATGTACAACGCTATATTAAGGAGGTTCGCAATCACCTTACTATACAAAAACGGTATGAAGATATTCTCTTTCTAAACAGACGTGGTAAGGCTTTATCTAGGCAGATGGTGTTTATGGTTCTTAAGGATTTGGCAACAAAAATTAACCTAAATAAAAGAGTGAGCCCTCATACACTTAGACATTCTTTTGCAACACATTTATTGAAACGAGGAGCAGACTTAAGAGCTATTCAGCAGATGCTCGGACATGAGAGTATCACTACAACCGAGATTTACGTCCACCTAGACGATTTTTACTTGAAAAAAATCATTGAAAAATATCATCCAAGAAAGTAATAACTGTCATCTTTTTAGCGGTAAAAAAAGGGCATAGTTCCTAAAAACTGTGAATGTAAAATTAGCCATTGGCTAGAAAGCTTCATCAAGAGTTGCGTTAGCCCTTATGTTTGTACTATCTAAACCAAAGTTAAGTGTTTATCTTTCCATCAATATCATACAAATACG
>JABSPP010000323.1 GCA_013214275.1 Flavobacteriaceae bacterium | reverse complement strand
AAATGCCAAGAAACAAGCTATTACAAGAACGGAAAAGCGACTGATGGCATTGAAGTTATATTTAGAGGGAATGGGTTTTCGCGGAACAGGGCGAGTGTTGGGTGTCAGTAATGTGACCGCATTGAACTGGATTCGAAATTTCGGAGAGTCAGTCAAGGAATATGTGACGGAAAATATGCCAAACAATATTCAGGAAATAGACATTGCTGAAATTGATGAAATGTGGCATTTTACAGTTAAAAAAAACGCAAGATTTGGGTCTGGATCGCAATCGATCGGATCGATCAAGGGCATTGCCTTGCTCGATTCAGAAGAAAAACGCGCTGCTACTCAAAATGCCCTCTTATGGTCGAGCTTTCTTTGGTATTATTATTTCACAAGAGATTATATGCTATATTGTTTTAGCAATCCCACTATTTTGACCTAACATAGAATTTGGGTACTGTAGTACCCAAGGAAGAATGAAAGAAAGAGGTAAAAAGAAGAGTAGAAAAGTCTGGTGCATTATGACATAGGCATCTCCTCAAAGTAAAGGGAAGATTTAATTGAGGTGAGTGTTTCAGAAAGAGCAATTTCTTGGTTGATCTGCTCTTCAGAAAGGCCTGATTTTCTGAAAGAAATAATCTGGTTTCTTAGTTTAAGTCGGTTTGTTTTAAGCTCTTTGTCTTGCCCTGTATAGCGTTGATGGGGAGTTACTCTGGCAATACCTTTGTGCTTTCTAAAGTAACTATAAAAATCAACATATTCAGAAATGATGCGTCTAGCATCTATTGGATCATCAAATATATGATGATTGAGACACTCTTGGCGTAAAGAACGGTGATAGCGTTCGATTTTGCCTAAGGTTTGAGGGTGTCTCACTCTAGCTAGGGAATGCGTGATATCCAGTCGTTTTAAGTATGACTCAAACAAACCGATTTTCCTGCCTTCACCCGTATAGAATTGAATACCTCGGTCCGTCAAGATTCGCTTAGGTTGAACCTGCGTTTTTTGAATTGCATGATCCAGCATATAAACAGCTTCTTTGGCTGTCGCAAATGGGGTAAGGTGCCAATACAATATCTTTCTCGAATAATCATCTAAGATACTATAGAGGTAGTAGTAACCAACCCCCGAAATAAACAGATACAATATATCTGTTTGCCACAAATCATTGGGTTCATCAGCTTCAAATCTTTTGTATTCGTGTATGACTATCCTAGGTTGAGGTTCTATTAAGCCTTCTTTATGTAACGCCTTTCTAATCGTTTCATGACTTAAGAAAATACCTTCTTTTTCAAGTTCATCAGATATTCTTTCAGGCCCAATAATCGCCTTACCCACAAAGGTGTTTTTACGTGCTTCAATGATCTGTTTTCGATAGACATCTTCTAGCCGGGGCTTGCTTCGGGTATGGCAGCCTCGTTTATCGTCTAGTGAGTTATCTAAGTAATACTTAAGTACCCAGCGATAGTAACGGATATAGTTCATCCCCAGTTTCTTCAAAATAACAGTCTTTTTCAATGGAGATGCTTCAACCAAATTAATCACCCACAACTTAATATCTTTCGGCACTTTGGCACGCCCTATCAAAGTAATGGACCGCTGATCCAATTCTCGTTTTTTTTTAGGATTTCGTTTTCACAGACTAATTCAGCGATACGCTTCTCATAGTCTGCCACCTTTTTCTTCAAGCCGGATTTTTCACTGGCATGAGCTACGGTTGCTTTTGGGCCTGTTTTGTAATTCTCGAGCTCTTGGCGAGCACCTTCTAGAAAACGAGAGCGCCACTTATATAATGTCGAGACACCTACATTGTATTTCTTGGCTATCATTTTTGCTTTTTCAGGGCGCTTAAGCAGCTGCTCCACCATGTCAAATTTGTCTTGGTGGGTGTAACTCTTTTTCTTGTTTGCTTTTTTCATAAAATACTCCTTGTTTCAGTGTATCAAAATTGATGGCTTTCGCCGCCCCCCCCCCTAAAGAGAAGAAAGCTTTCTTCTCTTTAGGGGGTTAACCTTTTCTACTTAATTCTTTCCTGGAATATTTCATTACTATTTTGGCCTAACAAGATAATTTAAATACATTTTAGCGAAATTATTTTAAAAAACGTTCGATATATAACATATAGATAACCAATCTAAATAAATAAATCTTATTATAAGAAAATACTAAAGGAGCAATTGATATGTATGGATGTGGAAGTTGCAGAAGAAATAATCATGTAAGGGTACAAACGCAAAGAACTGATAAACCTCGAAATCGGAGAGGTAGCGGATATAGGAAAAGAAGTGTATCTAATGCTCAGCCTAGTAGTGACCCCAACCAGAGAGTAAATACTAATGCAGAACAAAGAGTACATCCAAGAGGCACTTACATTATTCCAATTAATAATAGCTCTCATTCTCTGTCTGAGGGTGCATCTGATGTAGAAGAAAAGAAAGCTGCTCCAGATAAAGCAGATGAAGGCTCT
>JABSPP010000322.1 GCA_013214275.1 Flavobacteriaceae bacterium | reverse complement strand
ATACCAAAGGTCAATTATGTAGATGCGGCAGGAATCGAATGAAAGAAGATGCAATTACCTGGGGAGGTCTTGGAATAGATTCGTTTTCTATGCGCCAAGAAGTCAGCAGAAGCCATAGTAGTGAGTAACCTGAAACACTCATGAAGGGCTGAACAATAATGGTCTTTAATAGACAAAGGAGCAGTTTTATGTTACAGATAGTTTTCTGATAAAGCGGTAGCCTTTGATTAAGCGAGACAACAAATGAATTTTAGTATTAATGATTAAACAATTAACAAGTAAGAAGAATCTAAACGAAGCCTATTTGCAAGTCTATCGCAATAAAGGAGCTGGAGGTATTGACGATGTTCAAATAAGTGAACTAAAACCAATACTGCAAGCGACTGGACAGCAGTTGAATGAACAAATAGAACGAGGAAGGTATCAGGTGTCTCCAATAAAAGGAGTTGAGATTCCTAAAAGCAACGGGAAATCTAGGTTACTGGGTATTCCCACAGTTGTAGATAGGTTTTACCAACAAGCACTACATCAAGTATTGCAACCTTTATTTGAGTCAGATTTTCGGACGCATAGTTATGGATTCAGACCAAACCGTAATGCTCATCAAGCTTTACAGGCAAGCCTCGAAAACATCAATTCAGGCTATCAAGATATCGTGGATATTGACTTGAAGAGTTTCTTCGACGAAGTAGAACACTATATTTTACTTGAATTGATATACAAAAAGGTAAAATGTAAAGCAACAATGAAGTTATTACGCTCATTTCTTAGAGCCCCAATACAGATAAAAGGTAAATTGCAAAAACGAAAAAAAGGAGTTCCACAAGGTTCTCCTTTAAGCCCTTTACTATCTAATATTCTGCTCAATGAGCTGGATAAAGAATTAGAGAAAAGAGGTCATCGTTATGTGCGCTATGCCGATGATTTCAGTATTTATGTAAAGAGTAAGAAGTCAGCAAAATGAGTAGGGAATAGTATCTACAAGTTTTTGAGAGACAAACTTCAATTGCCTATTAACCGGGATAAAAGTGGAATACGCAGACCCTCAACCTTTGAAATATTAGGATACAGTTTTGTACCGATATACAAAAAGGGAACACAGGGCAAATATCAATTCGTTGTTAAGAGATCAAAATGGAAGGAATTTAAGTTAAAACTTAAACAACTGACCAAAAAGACTATACCAATGAGCTTTGATGAACGAATTCAACGGATAAACTGGTTGATACGAGGTTGGATAAATTACTTCAAACTGGGATCGATTCAATCCAAGCTCAAAAAGCTGGAAGAATGGCTAAGAAATCGTCTACGTTATTGCATATGGCACGACTGGAAGAAACCCGAAAGGAAAAGGAAAAACCTAATCCGTTTAGGAATCAACCAAGGTATGGCTTATGCTTGGAGTCGCACTAGAATGGGAGGGTGGGCAGTAGCTCAGAGTCCTATTCTGCGCACTACAATAACTATAGAACGCTTAAAAATGAGGGGATATGTTAGTTTAATTGAATACTATAATAAGTAAGTATCATTATTGAACCGCCAAGTACGAGACCCGTATGCTTGGTGGTGTGAGAGGTGTACTCCGCTCAATTATCGGCGGAGCCATCTACTCGATTGGGCTTTCGTGTTTTTTCTTTTTCTTCCTAGCATTGTCTCAGGCACACTCTTTGACAAGCTTTGGCTGGTGCAATGGCTTTGAGCGGCTTGGCAATGTGTGTGGATGTTCTTAAGGAGCATCATTTGCATCTTCCAATCTTTTAAAAAGGTGAGAAAGTAGGCTTAACATATCTAAGCAATCTTTTTCGGTAAATAAACCTGATTGACTTAAGTCATCGTGTCCTTCGTGTTGTAATGGATGCCTACCACCCACAACTATGCCCTCAGAAAGCATTTTTTGGGCATCTTCTATATTTTGGAGTGTTGATGTGTCAAAGTCAGTACCATCTGGCTTTTTAAATTTCTCCGTAACCTTGAGCAGTCCATTAAACGCAGCTTGCATTAAATTCCTTTCGTTGATATTGGACTTTTTAGACTTGACTTTAACAGCGTTTACATATTTTTTTAATGCCTCAATAAATGCGTAATGATAGTATTGATTTTCATAATGTTGTTTGGATGCTTTTCTGATTTCTGGGTGCAAATGTCTCCAATGCAAAAGGGGGTATTCAGGTGCAATGTTGTAAACTGCTTTTACAAAATTCGATTGTTCAACAGATTCAAGTTCTGAGGTTTTTACTTTTTGTAAAATAGTTTCAATCTCGGTGCTGATATAATAAGGTAAGGTGCTTTTCTACTGACTTATGTTGATCCCTGTTGAATCTTCAATTTTTTCTTCCCTTCTTTCTTCTCTTTTCTTTCTCCAATCCTTCTCAATTGCAGTGAGGATAGCAATTAAATATTCTTTTAAATTGACAGATTTTGAAAGTTCCCAATCAATTGATTGTCGATTTGT
>JABSPP010000321.1 GCA_013214275.1 Flavobacteriaceae bacterium | reverse complement strand
ACCAAAGGAAAGAAATTATTGAACTTTTTCTAGGATTACAACATAGAAGCGATAAAAGCGGCATCCTTTTTTGTCCTTACAAGGCAAAAAAGATATAGCGGATAGCGCGACCCGAAGGGAAACGCCCTACATAACATTCGAGGAGTTTTGCATGTTATTGCATCATGGGGTTATATCATTTTATTTGTCGTAATTTTGCTTTTTTTAGAAATATGGCGAAGAAACCTGACTTAGTAGTTTACGATGAGGAGAGACAAAAATATGATGCTGCCATAAAGCCCTACGGGACAAATGCAAGCGCGCCAGCTATTAAACCTCTTAACACAGCAACATGGAGAAACGATGGCGTTGATCGAGTGAATAAGCAGTTTAAGAGTCGGTTTGATGAACTTAGCAAGGCGTACCAAGAGCTTATGCATCAGTTTGAATACAACGATTTGGTATACAATGCAAAGTTTAACTTTGAACCAATTATTGGTGAGGTTTACCATCTTTATAACAATGCTCAACAAACTCCTTTTTTGTCTATTATCTCTCCTGATCAGTGCAATTTTGAACATTTAGGATCTTTTCGACTGAATTCACAAAAAATGTGGGAAAAACAATAAAATGGGGAAAGTTCAGGTAAACAATATTAGACTGTATGCTTTCCACGGGTGTTTGGAGGAGGAGGCTGCAATAGGATCGTGGTATCGTGTGGATGTTGAGGTAGAGGGTGATCTTACAAAATCCTCTGCGACAGACGAGCTTAATGATACAATAGATTATGTTCGTCTGAATAGCATCGTTAAAGAGGAAATGGAAAAGCGATCTAAGTTGCTAGAGTGTGTTGCTCAAAGAATCTTAGATCGATTCTTTGATGAAATTTCGATACTGGAAAAGGCTCAAGTAGGCGTGACAAAGATTAATCCACCCATAGGGGGAAATGTAGAGGAAGTGGCTGTGATACTCCAACAAACAAGAACAAACACTGTTGCTGAAACTAAATAGCTTTGTTAAGGATGTTTCCCCTGAGATATTTTACCATAAAATTACCGTGCTTCACATATAGCTTTGCTCACTTACACAGCATTAAAAATTATATTGTTTAAATTGTTGGAAGGAGATTTATATAATTTTACTGGCTGAATTTATGATGTAGTTGTGTTGATAAAAAGGGCGGAATTTTTAATGTTTTCTGAGTATATTGCCATGCGTATATTCAACCCTATAATCTTATGCTGTACTGTAATATATGATCTTTAAGTCAGCCATATTTTTGTATAAACTACATGAACGATCCTACTTTTGGGAAACAATAAAATAACATAATCATAGCGTGAGTCCTAGCTTGATGTCTATACCTTTGAAAACTTTTAAATATTAAAATATGGGAGATCCATATATTTTAATGCTTGTAGCTCTCACAGTTTTAGCTGTTGTTGATCTTGTTGTTGGTGTGAGTAACGATGCTGTGAACTTTTTGAACTCGGCCATAGGCTCTAAGGCGATTTCTATTCGTAATATCATGATTATTGCAAGTATAGGAGTCTTTTTCGGGGCCGTGACTTCCAGTGGAATGATGGAAGTTGCTCGCAAGGGAATTTTTAATCCTGGTATGTTTGTGTTCCAAGACATTATGCTCATTTTTATGGCAGTAATGATCACGGATATCTTACTCCTTGATGTCTTTAATACGCTAGGAATGCCTACATCTACGACAGTCTCCATTGTTTTTGAACTCCTAGGTGCGGCTGTTGCTATTTCTTTAATAAAAATTTATGGATCGGAAGGGTCACAGACCATCAACGATATTTGGAGTTATATCAATCATGAGAAGGCGTCTAAGATTATTTTTGGCATATTGCTCTCGGTAGTCGTCGCTTTTTCAATTGGTGCCCTCGTACAGTTTATCTCCCGACTGGTTTACTCTTTTAACTTTGAAAAAAAATCTATGTATGTGAACGCCCTATTTGGCGGGCTTGCACTTTCTGCGCTCACTTATTTTGTTTTTCTGAAAGGGATGAAGGGAACTCCATATTCTCAAAAAGTAGTTGATATCTTGTATAGTGGCGGAGTAGAAGGTCAGTTAGAGTGGATAAATCGCTTTTTTAATAGCAGTTACGAGACAGTAAAAGAGGCCTTGAATGAGAAGAAAGGTTTGATAAAACTGAATGCTGAAACTGGTGCAATTGGATTATCATTAAGAGGGTTTTTAGAGATTCATGTCATCAACATCGTGGCAATTAGCACTGTGATATGGACATCGATTTCTTATGCACTATTAAAATTATTGAACCTAAACATTTTTGTGATTATCATAGGCTTTGGAACGTTTTCCCTTGCCATGGCATTTTCGGGAAATGATCTAGTCAATTTTATTGGGGTGCCCATTGCTGCATGGAATTCGTATCAGGAGTGGAGCATTTCTGGGGTAGAGGCAGATGCCTTTTCTATGGCTATACTAGACAAAAAAG
>JABSPP010000320.1 GCA_013214275.1 Flavobacteriaceae bacterium | reverse complement strand
TGTTTCCATGGGCTTATTAGGCATTGTATTTCACAGAAAGATAATGCAGTCAATTACCAAAAAATATATCAAATCAAAATATAAAATGGTCGCCGCATTCGATCAAGAAAACTAATCAACAAATGATACAAACAGAGAAAATAACAAAGAAATACGGACAGTCTGAAGTGTTGAACATTGGCACACTCAACATTCCAAAAGGGCAAAGTTTTGGACTCGTAGGGAACAATGGAGCAGGGAAGACCACCTATTTTAATTTATTACTGGACTTGATTAGACCTACAACTGGAAAAATTACTATCAATAACATTCAGGTGAGCAAAAGTGAGGAATGGAAACAATTTACAGGTTCTTTTATAGATGAAACCTTTCTTATCGGATATTTGACCCCAGAGGAGTACTTCGACTTTATTGGGGATTTGAGAGGAATGAGCAACGCAGATGTAAGATATTTTATTTCTAAGTTTGATGAATTTTTTAATGGAGAAATTATTGGCAAAAGAAAGTACTTGAGAGATTTAAGTAAGGGAAATCAGAAAAAAGTGGGAATTGTGGCTGCCTTAATGGGGAACCCACAAGTCATCATTCTAGATGAACCCTTTGCTAATCTTGATCCAACGACTCAAATTCGGTTGAAAAAGATGTTAAAAATACTCACAGATAATAAGAAAGTCACAGTGCTAATCTCAAGTCATGATCTGAATCACGTGACTGAAGTCTGCGAACGAATAGTCGTTTTAGACCAAGGAGTGGTGGTTAAAGACATAGAAACCTCAGAGAAAACGCTAGAGGAGTTGGAACGCTATTTTTCAGTATAGCCACCATATCTGAGTTTTATTTCTATTTTTACAAACTCTTGTACAATAAAAATAGTGATAAAAAGTTGTAAAAGAGTTTAGTTACCTATGAACATTATTCAAAAAACGGGAATCTTAATCCTATCTCTTGTCGCAGCCTCCTGCAGTACAAAGAAAGATGCATTTTTAAATCGGAATTTCCATGCTGTTGCTACGAAGTACAATGTACTTTACAACGGAGAAGTAGCATTCCAAGAGGGAGTACGAGAACTCAATTCAAAGTATGAAGACGATTTTTGGGAGTTACTCCCCATAGAACCCATCAAATTTGAGGAGAATAGTTCGAAGGGTTCTTCTCTAGAAACCAAACTTGGATGGAAAAGTTTCTCGAACAAAGATACTGACAATCAAAACCTGTCTTCATTTGAAAGAGCAGAAGAAAAAGCAGTAAAAGCCATTCAAAAACATTCCATGAGGTTTTATGGAAAAGAAAAAAATCGACAAATTGACGATGCTTATTTGCTGTTGGGGAAGTCGAGGTATTATACAGAACGATTTATTCCCGCTATTGAAGCATTCAATTATATTATAGCCAATTATCCAAAGGCAAACCTAATTAACGAGACAAAAATTTGGAGGGCAAAAGCCAATATCAGAATTGATAACCCAGAACTTGCTGTCGAGACCTTAAGCCTGATGCTTAGAAACCAAGAGCTTCCAGAAGTCATTAGAGAACAAGCTCATACGACTATGGCCATGGCTTACATGAAAATGGATAGTATTCATTTGGTAAAAGAACAGTTGTGGTTCGCAACTCAAACGTCAAAGAATCATACTCAAAGTGCTAGAAACTTATTTATTTTAGGACAACTGTACGCGCTAGAGCAAAATGCGGATACAGCGAATATTATCTTTAAACGACTGGTAGATTTTAAAAAAGCTCCGTATAAATTTAGAATCTATGCCGATATAGAGAAGGCTAAAAATACTGTTTCAGATTCTTCAACAGTGGCATTCCTAAAGCATTTTAAAAAGCTTATTAAAAATAGAGACAACAGACCCTACCTTGATGCATTGTACTATCAAATTGCCGAATTGGAAAGAGGGAGAGATAGTATTAACAGCGCTGTGGTGAATTACAACCTATCGCTTCGCACCAACAATGGGACAGCTAAACAAAAAACCTTTAGTTATGAGTGCCTTGCAGATATTTATTTCAAAGATCTAGATTATGTGATGGCCAGCTACTACTATGATAGCGCCTTAAACGTTGCCCAAGACAAGCAAAACTTGCGGATTAAAAGAATAGAAAGAAGAGCAAGAAATCTTACCTTTTTAACCAGATACGAAAAGGTGCTGAAAACCAACGATAGTGTGTTAAATTTGGTAGCGATGACAGATGAGGAGAGGAACACATTTTTTAAAACGTACATAGAAAAGCTTAAAAAAGAAGATCAAGAAAAAGCGAAAGTGAAATTGAGTGCCATTTCATTTGGTAATTCATTCGGAGGCAGTGGGCTTCAGTCAACGAAAAGTAAGGGGAAATGGTATTTTTACAACACCCAATCTATGGGCTTTGGAAAAGGTGAATTTCAAAGAATTTGGGGAAATAGACCTCTAGAAGATAATTGGAGATGGTCTGACAAGACCATCATAAAAAAAGAGGCCAA
>JABSPP010000032.1 GCA_013214275.1 Flavobacteriaceae bacterium | reverse complement strand
GTAAAAACCCCTGTTTTTGTAATTTTTTTCCCCTTGTTATGTAGGGAATTCCTACCTAAAAATAATAAACGCTACATTTCCATGCAGCGTTTATTCATAGATATTGATGATTGATTATTCTACAGTAATGGGGAAAGTTTCAGTAATGTCTGTAGAACCACCAGCATTAGTAATATCGCCTCCGCTAACACCAGCAGCTGTCTTGTCTGGTTCATGAATCAATGTGATGGTTAATTTACCTGAGCCAGGAGAGCTCGTCGCAATTGTGTATTCGAGACCTATGGGTAAATTATTTGAATCAAAATCGACATAGGTAGTAGTAACATTGCTATTTGTTACTTCGAAGAAAAATTGGTGCTCATCTGCCTCTTCTTCAATTTCTTCTGTAACATCTTCAGCAGGACTCTCTAGTTCATTTAGAATTTCCATAGTGCCATTGTAAACCGTATTGGCAGCCAAGGGACCAGACACTGTTACCACGGGTGCATTGGGGCCATCACCATCTAGGTCTTGAGTTTTTAGGACAATACTCGTCCCACCAGTTACAGGTGTTAGTGTCGCGGTAAGCGTCGTAATCACTTCTTCTTCGTTTACTGGTTCAGGGTCATCATTGTCACAAGATGCAAATACGAGTGTTGCGATAAGTAATAAACTTAATAACTTAGAATTTTTCATTGTTTTGTTTTTGATTAATAATTAAATTTTAATTGTACTATCATATTTCTACCGAGTTCATCAGCAAAGTATCTCAGTCGGTTTAAGTATTCTCTGTATGGTGTATCGAACAAATTGTTCGCCATCAAAGAAAGTTGCAGTGTATCTGTTATTTTAAGATGTGCCATGACATTCAAGACATGGTATGCTGGAGGCGGAGTGCTTATATCTACAAGTACGTATTCTCCAGTTCTAGGAATATATGCTTCAAAATTATTATCAGGGTATTCGTTCTGTCTAAAAACCCACTCACTTTGCAGTTCTACATTTAATTTCGACCATTTTTCGTTAGTGTACTCTAAAATAGTGATCGTGCGAAAAGCGGGAATGTCTATCAAAGGTCTCTTACCCGAAAGGTCTTTACCTTTGATAAGCGAAGATTTATTTTCCAAATTCCACTTCGAATACAACTGGTATTTTAAGCTTGCGTCTACTCCAAAGAGTGAAGCGTTTACCTGTTTGTATTCCCACACAGGAAACGCGCCACGAATGGTCGTTTCTACCCCTGTTGGCTCTATGTAAATAAAATCGTTTATGCGATTAAAAAAGGCTTCAACATGCATGTTAAAACGATTTTTAGTGTAATGATATGTCCCTGAAACCCTATGAGAAGTTTCCTTTCGTATTCTTAGATCACCAATTTCTATTCTTGCTGCTGAATGGTGTAATCCATCACTAAAAAATTCTGATGGGTTGGGGGCTCTGTTAGACAATCCATAGTTAAAAATAAAGGAATCCGTCTCACTCATATTCCACAGCATCCCCACTGAAGCTGAAACATTGTGAAAATTGAATACTGGATTTACTAAATACTGACTTCCCTCCTGTCTGATGATGAGATCTGAGAATTCTTCGTTATAACCCTGTGCTTCCCAACGAGAAATCTGATAGAATTTCTTGGCATCAATTCTACTAAAGTCGTAACGAATGCCGAGATCAAAAACCAATTTATCATGAAGTTTAAAGTTGCCAATAGTAAAAAGACCAAGATCGAATTTCGAATAATCTGGAATCAATCTCCGAATACCTGTGTCTGGATTAGCAAAATTATTTTGATAACTCCCGAGGATTCCTACTTTCAGGATTTGATCTAAATTAGTATCTAATTTGAGCGTAGATTTGAAGGTATACGTGGTTAATTCAAGATCAATAGCAGCTACGTTACGATCGTCTCCTCTGCGCAGGTCGAACTCAAACCGCCGGTTTTTTTGATAATCGTATTGGATGTTCAACTTTCCTAAACGCTTGAAACGCTTGTAGAAATTAGTTTTAAGAATTTGATGCGTTACCTCTTGCTTTGGCGGATTGATATTGTAGGTAAAATTGTCAATCACAAGTGGTTGTTGCGAATTAATTGCATTTACAAGATCTTCTACATTTCCAATATGAGAAGCTCTGAGGATTCCAATTTCATTTTTAAGGTAACTGTAATACACATCAAAACCTTTTTCTAAACTGTTGAAGCCAGTATTCATAGAAAATGACCTGAGTTCATTCCCTGTGTTGGTAAGGTTATAATCAGGTGCTTTAAAATCTCCTGCTCTTTTATATGATGCTTGACCACCTACAAACCAACCCTTATCCCATGATCGGGTAATCGATGTATTCATCCCATATCCTCTACCATTTTGGTGACCATTGAGGACTGTTTTTCCGTAGAGAGAGTCTTTTGCATATACCCTATTAGGATTTACAATGATGACGCCGCCGATGGCATCACCAGCAAATTCAAGTGCATTCGATCCCTTGATAAGCGAGATGCTCCCAGCAGCAGAGATGTCGATGTTAGGAGCGTGTTCAATTCCCCATTCCTGATCTTGTAAGCGAACATTGTTCGTAAGAACGAGAATGCGACTACTATGTAAGCCATTAATCACTGGTTTTACAATAGAGTTCCCTGTGTTAATTGATGAAACTCCCGGAATCTGTTTAATAGCATCTCCTAAAGATTGCGTGGTGTAACGCTCTAAAACAGTATTTTTTAATACGGTTTCCTGAGAGGTCTGAGTCCTTTTAACACCTTTCCCTTTTACTGTAACCTCCTTTAATTCTTCAAAATGATGCTCCAGTAAAATTTCTTTATACGTTTCT
Organism: Flavobacteriaceae bacterium; assembly: GCA_013214275.1. Classification (GTDB taxonomy): domain Bacteria; phylum Bacteroidota; class Bacteroidia; order Flavobacteriales; family Flavobacteriaceae; genus Polaribacter. The sequence goes on along the minus strand of JABSPP010000032.1, from coordinate 7,792 downwards.
TTTGAAACATCGATCTGAATCTTTTTTGTTTCACATGACATGTGAGAAACAATCAGCCAATAAGTGTTGGGACAGAGGTTTTTTAATTCAAAGTTACCCTTATCATCAGTTACAGCGTATTGCCTAGAATTTTCAATCTCTATAGTCGCTCCAATCAAAGGAGAACCATCGTGAAAATCCTTCACGCTTCCATTAAATACGATATTACAACGCTGTGCGTTGAGTCCAGTAATGAAACATACTAGAATAAATACACCACATAGATGCTTGATCATTGGTTGTTACTTTTAACTTTATAAAATCTCTCATAGAGAGTTCAGTTGAGCAAAGGGTACTGGTTTTGTAGATACAAGCATCACATATCAAACAGTTCATATGTATTTACATACATGGATCTACAGCGTGTTAAAAGATCGGTGGTGCTCTTAGCGAATAAGATAAATGCTGATGTTCGGTGTAATAATGATAGTATTTTTTCTGTTCCTTCAAATCGAAATGGAACAGGATTGTGTAGGAGTAATTATAGAGGACACCGTTGGTGTTTGCAATGAGGAAACACAGTGTGCACGCTAGCTCATCCACATGGAAATGATGTTCAGAATCTGAAAAACTCACGACATTGTGATGCGATTCAAAAGCGTGGAGCACCTGAATTGTTGCTGGGATCATCAGCAAGCAGAACGTAAGAAAAATGCTATGTACTCTTAGTTTTTTGATGGTGTTTCTCTATTGTTTTTTGTAATACTCATATTTAGAAATTCTACACCCAGAGAAAATACAATGGCAAAATACAAATATCCTTTGGGAATACTGCCCACCAGATTGTTAAAGATAAGGATATTTGACAAATGAGCTCCCTCGGTAATCAACATAAATCCAATTAATATTAAAAAGGAAAGTGCTAACATTTGTATGGTTGGGTTCTTGCTTACAAATTTGTTAACTGGATTTGCAAAAGCCATCATAATGACCATTGAAATTATCACAGAAATAATCATAATAGTAAAGGCACCATCAATTCCATTGGTCATCCCTACTGCTGTAAGAATGGAATCGAAGGAGAACACAATATCGATTAAAATGATTTGAAAAATCACTTTGGAGAGGGAGAATTTTTTAGAATTTTTCACCTCGGTTTTTAGCTGACTTTCTTCCATTTTTTGACGAATTTCTTTTGTGCTTTTGAATATTAAAAAAACACCCCCAAGAAATAGAATAAGACTTTGAATGCTAACTCCTGCTTGAAACCAACTGGTATGGATCGTAAAAAGAGGTGCTGACATTTTCGTGAGATAGGAAATACTAAACAAGAGGATGACTCTGGTGATCATGGCCAAGGCCAAGCCTGTCATAGTCGCTTTTTTTCTTTGGTGTTCTGGAAGTTTATTGGAAGAAATGGATATGAAAATAATATTATCAATTCCGAGGATAATTTCTAAAAAAGTGAGGGTGATTAGAGCTGCCCATGTATCTAATTGGAGAAAGAGTTCCATCATTCATCAATTTTCGTCACTGTTCCCGTCTGTCTGAACTCTGAGTACCCAATCCTCATGCTAAAATCATAGGAGTTTTTGGTAATTTTGGTAATTTGATAAAACATAGGCTCTTTGTCAATTTCTGTCTTAGGAGACTTCATACGGGCAGTGTAGAAAAAATGATTTTTCCATTGAATGTAAAAAGTATCTATTTTTTGTTCTTTTTTGACAAACACCCCAGAATCTGTGGTAACCTCAGTAAGCTTGGTATATTTCTCAATTTGAATGCTATCCTTTCTTATGATACGACTTTTGCTCATTCCGTTTACGGCAGGTACTTCAAAAACCCCTGTTTTAAACCTGTCTGGACTCCCTTGTATGGTTGGCTCACAGGCCACACAAACTGTAAATATGATTAGTAAAAGAAGTGTCCTTTGCATTATATACCGGTATAGTTGGCTGGGGTAATGGCTTTTAACTCCGATTTTATGGCATCGGAAATATTTAACGAGTCTATAAAGTGAGCAATGGCTTGCCGATTCATTTTCTCATTCGTCCTTGTAAGCCCTTTAAGAGTTTCATAAGGATTTGGATAGCCTTCTCTTCTGAGAATTGTTTGAATGGCTTCGGCTACAACTGCCCAATTGTTTTCCAAATCTTGTTCAAATTTTTCTGCATTGAGTAGTAGTTTGTTCAATCCTTTAAGGGTGGCTTTAAAACCTATGATGGTGTGACTAAAAGGAACACCAATATTCCTTAGTACTGTACTATCGGTGAGATCGCGCTGCATTCTTGAAACAGGTAATTTTGCTGATAGGTGCTCAAAGATGGCGTTGGCAATTCCCAAATTGCCTTCGGAATTTTCAAAATCGATGGGATTTACTTTGTGCGGCATTGCAGAGGAGCCTACTTCTCCTTTTTTGATTTTCTGCTTAAAATAATCCATCGCTACGTATGTCCAGATGTCTCTGTCTAAATCGATGAAAATGGTATTGATCCTTTTTAAGGCATCGAACAGGGATGCCATATGATCATAATGTTCTATTTGCGTGGTGGGAAAGGAGTGCTTTAAGCCTAGCGTATCATTGACAAAACTGGAGCCAAAAGCTCTCCAATGGATCTTGGGATAAGCGATTTGATGAGCGTTAAAGTTTCCTGTTGCTCCTCCAAACTTAGCAGCATTGGGAATTTGTTTTAAAAAGCCGATCTGCTCTTCTAGTCGTGTGATAAAAACCTGAATCTCCTTTCCTAGGCGTGTTGGAGATGCTGGCTGACCGTGGGTTCTTGCCAACATAGGAATGTCTTTCCATTCTGTGGCGAGCTCTTTAAGCTTTGTGACGATATCGTTAAAAGTAGGGCGATAACACGCTTTAACTGCCTCTTTGATGGAGAGAGGGATTGCGGTATTATTGATGTCTTGGGAAGTTAACCCAAAGTGAATAAATTCTTTGTAGCTATTGAGTTGTAATGCATCAAATTTTTTCTTGATAAAGTATTCTACAGCTTTTACATCGTGATTTGTTTCTTGCTCGATGATTTTGATATTCTCTGCGTCTTCTGTGGTAAAATTGATGTAGATTTTACGCAACACAGGAAAGAGATTTGAGTCAAAGTCAACAAGCTGAGGCAATGGAATTTTACACAGTGCAATAAAGTATTCAATCTCTACCTGTATGCGATATTTGATAAGCGCCTCCTCTGAAAAATAGTTGGCGAGAGGAGCTACTTTAGAACGATATCTTCCATCGATGGGTGAGATTGCGTTGAGCTGAGATAAATTCATGTGCTGTGAAATTCAAACGACAAAAATAAAAATTACTCCACTCAAAACCATCATAAAATTCAATTATCTCTTGCAATGGGTATGGATTTATGAAAAATGAGTGATCCTACTTTTATGGTCTGATTAAAAAGTTGATTTGAGGTTGCGTTAGGGATAGGAGCGGCATCCTTTTTTGTCTTGAAAAGCAAAAAAGATATAGCAGTATAGCCCGACCGATAGGGAGCGCCCAAAACAGTCATTTGCAAAATGATTCTACGAGGCATCTCCCGTTGAAAATGGTATGGGTTGAAAAATGTATATTTACACTTTCTAGCACAGATGGTCTTGAGAGATGACAGTGAGTGACGTCTTTGATGATGGGTTCGTTTTCTGATGTAACAGATTTAAAATTAGGTGTTTTACGCTGCATAAAAATGTTGATTTATGACAACTGCAACGAGGCTTTTTTTTGTACTGACTTTTGTGGGTTGCTTTTTTGCTTACCAGCCTGCGAAGGCACAGAAAAAAATAAACCAGTTTAATGAAAATAAAAAGCGAACTGGTGTTTGGAAAAAGTATTACTCTAACCAACGTATTCGGTATGTGGGGCAGTTTGTTAATGGCAAAGAGGTAGGTACTTTTAAATACTACGATATCAGCTCATCTAAGCATCCTGTAATTATTAAAGAGTTTTCTGCTACCTCTGATTCTGCTCTGGTTCGTTATTATACGTTGGATGGTCAACTCAGATCTAAAGGGACCATGGTACAACGTAAAAGAGTGGGGAAATGGACTTATTATTTTCCGAATGGTCAACTCTTTTCGGAAGAGTTTTATGTGGATGGTCAACTGGAGGGCGAGCTAAAAAATTACTACATCAATGGTCAGGTTTTGGAATTAACAACCTACCAAAACGGAATGAAAAATGGTGTTTCTAAGAAGTTTTCTGATGAAGGAATTCTTATAGAGGAAGTCTATTATTTGGATGACAAACTTCATGGCAAAGGAAAATATTTTGAACTGAGCGGCGACTTAAAAGAAGAGGGTGAATATCGGTATGGAAAGCGTTATGGCAAATGGGAATTTTACATAGGAGGTAAAAAAGTAACCAAGAAGGAGATGAAGAATGCCACAAAATACAGTAAAAATGGGGGTACAAAAGATCAAGAAAATGACAATAACTAGTCTAAAAATCTGTGAATGATGCGTTTATCTTTTATACCGTTTTTGTTTATATGGCACAGTTTTTTTTCACCAATCTGGTATTGAATATATGAAGGCTACTCAAATTCCTTTTCAAAAGACTGGGTTCTTTTCTAAGTTCATCATCGATTATATAGAACGAAGTAAGGATGTTGAGGAATTGTATCATCATTATCCCGATTTTGATGGGTTTGCAAAGCAAATTCAAGAGAAAAAAGAGGCGTTTCCAAAGAGTCACAGGGAGGTCCTTTCTAAAACTCTTAGCAGACAGTATATTGGTTTTGATGCTTCGGAAGCAACATTGCAAAATATACAAGCGTTACTGGATGAAGACACACTGACAGTAACTACGGGGCATCAGCTTAATTTGTTTACTGGTCCTTTGTATTTTCTATATAAAATAATCTCAACCATCAATCTTTGTGAGTCCTTAAAAAAGCAATTTCCTCACCAGCATTTTGTTCCGATATACTGGATGGCGACTGAAGATCACGATTTTGATGAAATTAACTTTTTTAACATTGGAGATCAAAAAATTGTTTGGGAGCGACCTGACGGAGGTCCTGTAGGACGATTTTCTACTGAGGGTTTAGATCGAGTTTTTGAGTTATTTTCCACACATGTAGGAAGTTCTCAAAATGCCAATGACCTCAAGGAATTGTTCCAAAACGCATATTTAAATCACCCTGAGCTTTCTTCGGCTACTCGCTACATTAGCAATGAACTATTTAAAGCTTACGGTTTGGTGATTGTAGATGCAGATGACGCTCACTTAAAGAAGTTGTTTGTGCCAGCTATGAAAGATGAGTTGTTACACCAAACTTCTTTTCATTCGGTGAGCAAAACTGTTGGCAAACTCAAAGAAAAATACAAGGTCCAAGTGCATCCTCGGGAGATCAATGTATTTTATCTCACAGATTCTATTAGAGAAAGAATCACCAAGGAAGCGCAAGGCTTCAAGGTCCTGAACACCGATCTGTTGTTTACAGAGAAAGCGCTTTTAGAACTGCTAGAAGAACACCCAGAGCGTTTTAGTCCTAATGTGATTATGCGTCCCTTATATCAAGAAGTGATCTTACCTAACCTGTGTTATATCGGAGGAGGTGGTGAACTTGCATATTGGCTAGAACTCAAAGAGTATTTTAATACGGTTAACATGCCCTTTCCAGTGCTGTTACTAAGGAATTCTGTTCAGGTAATCTCAGCCAAGCAAGCGAAAAACTTGGAAAAGCTTGATATTTCTTATGAGGAACTTTTTTTAAAGCAGGAGGATCTCCTGGCCAAAAAAGTGACTGAAAACTCAGAAATTCAGTTTCGTTTTTCAGATGCACAAGCTCTTTTGGAGCAGCAATTTTTAACGCTACAAGCCATCGCAGAGAAAACAGATTTTTCTTTCTCTGGAGCTGTAAAGGCGCAACAAGCAAAACAATTAAAGGGGCTAAAGAATTTACAAAAAAGGTTGCTAAGAGCAGAAAAAAGACAACAGGCTCACTTGGTAGATCGCATCATCAACCTACAAAATCAATTGTTACCTCATAAAATTTTGGAAGAACGGTATCGAAACTTTTCGGTGTATTATCTTGAATACGGTTCTTCATTTATCGCCACGTTAAAAGAAAACTTGCACCCTCTTGAACTGGCATTTACCATCTTAGTCGCATGACTGATTCTAGAAAAGATCTCCACCCCGTAATAGGCATGGAAAAGGAGGTAGTTGACTAGAAAACAGGATCTTTGATCTTAAGAGAGCGACATAAAACTGCTAAAACAAGGTAAATAGACATGTGAAAAGCCACCAAACAGGCAAGAGCCAAAAGTGGAACTCCAAGAATCTGATACTCCCAATAATAGGTCCATACGCCAAGATAAATGGTGATCATTTCTCCTAAAGCAGGAACAATTAACGATACCCAGAAAGCAATCATTACCTTATTGAAAGTCGTTTTGTGTTTGATATGCTGTATAAGCCCTACCTCAATTTTATAGAGCACATAAAAGGCCAGTGCCCAGGCAAATGGCAACCATAGCGGTAGTTTTTGTGCTACTTCGTGGTATTCCCAGTATCCGTTTCGCACTCCCCAATGTTCTGCTATCACTCCAGCAGCGCCAGAGAGGATCATTCCTATAAGAAGCATCCAATTTTTTGATGGCGATGTTATAATCGTGGTGTACAACACATGTAGTATTTTTAACAATAGTACTACAGCCACCCATCCATCGTAAGATTTAAACAGCCCGATAAAAACCCCCGCAATGATAAGTTTGGCCAAGGTCTTGTATATTTCCTTAAAAAAAGCGCCCGTATTGGCAAGTTGCATCATGTGTGTGTCAAATCACAAAAGTCGTATTTTTATTGAGATGGCGATCGCCTATCTGCCTTAAAATTCATAGTAATTTTAAAAAATAAGCTGAAATAGAATGCTCAATGATCAAAACCTATGTTTTAGTTGAAGGACGTTCCCTATCGGTCGGGCTGTCCGTTCTATCTTTTTTGCCTGTTTAGGACAAAAAAGGATGCCACTGCCATCCCTAACGCGGCATCTAGACCCGAATGTTCTAAGAAACTAAATGAGTTTCCGTCGGTTGTTTTTTATTCACTAGCTTTTACAAGCTATAAAATGGAAATCAATTGGAATATTGCTACTGTAACTGTTAAATAGTGGCATTTTCATTTTTGGTGGGTTTACAGCTTGTGTAAGGATACCGATGCTGCTTATCGTTTTTTATTCAATTATCAAGCAGTTATAGTTTAATATTTCTTCCCGAAAATTAACTTCACTAAAGTCAGCTACGGAAGTCCGTTTCTCTCGTGCGACAAGGGAAGTTACTGCCTAACAACCAAATACATAGAATTCAATTTATTACTATCTACCAAATGCACTATATTTTTTGTCATGGTGGAGTTTAAATTTTAGAAATAATCTTAGTTAGGTCACCAAATTCAATTATTTTTTCTTTGAACATTGGCTCTGATTGAGGAAAGAAAATGAATCTATATTCATCCTCGTGTTTGAATTCTTTTGATTTAACAAAATAATCATCAAGTTGAATTGGTCTAATTCCTTTCTTTTTATCGATTTTAACTTTGTGAGCAGGAATTACTAAATTTTTATTTTCATTCGTTACTACAATGTTTTTTGTATTTACGTAATCAACTTTTCTTCCTAACCAAAATCTTAATGGGTATTTTTGATTAATTATTCTAAATAAACTATTGCCAAAATTCTTGACACTTTTTATCTGAAATACGCCACTACCAAACTTGTCTTTTAATTCTTGATTCAATGACATAGAAGCACAAAATGCATATACATTGGGGACAACTAATTCGATAGTAAGAAAAGAATTTTTC
>JABSPP010000319.1 GCA_013214275.1 Flavobacteriaceae bacterium | reverse complement strand
GAACCAGTTGTATAATTCACGGTGAGGTTTAAACTCTAATGAACACAACGAATGAGAAATCTGCTCGATATAATCACTTTCGCCATGAGTCCAATCGTACATAGGATATATACACCAATCGTTACCTGTCCTGTGGTGATGCTTATAAAGAATCCGATACATGATAGGATCTCGCATTAACATGTTTGGGCTGCTCATATCAATTTTAGCACGTAACACATGATCTCCCTCTTTGAAATCACCCAATTTCATTTTCTCAAAAAGCGTCAAATTCTCCTCAACAGAACGATCACGATAAGGACTATTTTTACCAACTTGCGTTGGAGTTCCTTTTTGTTCAGCAATTTCTTCGGAAGTTTGACTATCTACATAGGCAAATCCGTCTTGAATCAACAGAAGTGCCCAATCATACAGTTGCTGGAAATAATCTGAAGAGTACAATTCATTTGCCCATTGATATCCTAACCACGCAATATCATTTTTAATAGCATCTACATACTCTTGTTCTTCTTTAGCTGGATTGGTATCGTCGAAACGTAAGTTTACAGGAGCGTTGTAATACTCACCCAAGCCAAAGCTAATCCCAATGGCTTTGGTATGACCAATGTGAAGGTATCCGTTGGGCTCTGGAGGAAAACGAAACCGCAAGTTTTCTTTTGGCATCCCTTTTGCCAAGTCTTCCTCAATAATTTGCTCTATAAAGTTCAATGACTTCTTTTCTTCAGACATTTTGTTAACTAAAAATTGAAGGGCAAAATTAAGTAAAATTCATCGTAATAAATGTTTTTTTAGACTCCTCATTTATGTACTTTTACTAGCCGTCTTTTACCAAGATACACTTTAATATCTAATATACTTTGCCAATCGCATGCATAGGCAAATAGCATCCAGACAGAACCCTTAAAATTATGATTACCGATACCCACACACATCTGTATGTAGAACAATTTGATGCTGATAGAGAAGCAATGATACTTCGAGCCAAAAGTGCTGGTGTAAGTCGGTTTTTTATTCCTGCCATCGACAGCTCGTATCACAAGAGAATGTTTGACCTAGAAAAATATTATCCCTATGAGGTTTTTTTAATGATGGGAGTGCATCCAACTTCTGTGAAGACAAACTACAAAGAAGAATTAGCAAAAGTTAAGGAGTGGATTGATCAACGCGATTTTTATGCCATTGGAGAGATTGGTATTGATTTATACTGGGATACATCTTTCTTAAAAGAACAACAGGATGCATTTAGAATCCAAATCCAATGGGCTAAAGAAAAAAAATGGCCCATTGTGATTCACTGCCGTGAGGCTTTTGATGAGATTTTTGAAATCTTAGAGCAAGAAGTTAACGACGATCTTAGAGGAATTTTCCATTGTTTTACTGGAAATTTAGAGCAAGCAGAAAAAGCGATTTCTTTTAATATGAAACTGGGAATTGGAGGTGTAGTGACTTTTAAAAATGGGAAAATTAATCAATTTCTAAATCAGATCTCACTAGAACATATTGTATTGGAAACCGATTCACCTTACTTAGCTCCCAAACCATATCGTGGCAAAAGAAACGAAAGTAGCTATATTCGCTATATTATTGATACATTGGCAACTATCTATGGAAAAGATTTCGACGAAATTGCCCAAATTACAACACAGAATTCAAAAGATATTTTTGGAATTTAGTTGATCAGAAAAAAGTGATCCCATAAGAAGAACTGATTTGCGGTAATTTCAAGTCACAACTAGCCTAATCATTGAGTATTTGAACTAATTTTGCTATTCCTACGTTTGTAGATTATGACCAGGAGGATATTGTTTTTATGGATGTTCTTTGTTGGGTTTTTTGCGCATTCGCAAATGACTTCCTTAGGTTTTCATTCAAAAAAAATCTCGGTCACCAAAGACACTATTCACTTTGATTCAGTCCCAGTTAATCCACAACGGTTTAAAGTTATTAATGCTCAAAAAAAGGTACTTCCCCCTTCTGAATATCACCTCATTTACAACGATGCAATATTGATAATCGACTCAAAAAAATACCGTGAAATTACCATCGAATACTTTCGATTTCCCAATTTTTTAACCCGAACATATAGTCCTTTCGACAAGAAGTTTATTGTTCCAAATAATAGCAATACAGGACCACTCTACAGTCTTACCACGAATAAAAAAGCGAGCGATATCAAACTTTTTGATGGGCTAAAAACTAGTGGCTTTATCAATAGGGGGTTGACTGTTGGAAACAATCAAAATTCTGTGACTAATTCTTCCATGGACTTGACTATTGAAGGGGAACTCTCGGAAAAAGTAGCGATTAGGGCTCATATTTTTGATACCAATATCCCATTACAGGAAAACGGATATTCACAAAGTATTACAGATTTTGATCGTATTTTTATTGAGCTTTATAGTGATGCATGGCGGGTAAAAGCAGGGGATATTAACCTACAGAATGACGAAAGCTTTTTTCTTACTTTTCAAAAG
>JABSPP010000318.1 GCA_013214275.1 Flavobacteriaceae bacterium | reverse complement strand
CGTCGTGTTCTACGGCGTTGTATGCCCGCGCTTGCAGCAGTACGTCCGCCGGCTGTCCAAGATGCACAAGGAGCTAAAAGAGAGAGAAAAGCTCTTGGCTTCGCTACAACTATGGTAGAAGCTGAGTCTATTCAACGAACCCCAAACAATAACCCTACTAGACTGTTATCTGGTTCAGCTTCTGGAATCCAAGTCTCTTCTCAATCGGGCGTATCTGGATCTGGAGCCAACATAGTTATTAGAGGAGTTGCCTCTGCGAATAGGACCCATCAACAGCCTTTATATATAGTAGATGGTGTTCCATTCAATCAGAATAATGTCCAAAATTTAACTTCAAAGGATATTAAAAATATCTCTATACTAAAAGATAAGAGTGCCACTTCCCTGTATGGAAATAAAGGGAGAAATGGAGTTGTTGTCATTACTACAAAGAAGGGAAATGGTTACGAGTCTATGAACGAATCGTATAAGGAAATTGTAGAAAACCAGTTTCAAACTACCCAGTCATCTCCTCTGTCAACATTCTCCATTGACGTTGACAAAGCCTCATATAGTAATATTAGGAGGATGATCAATAACGGACAAAAGGTACCAACAGACGCGGTAAAAATCGAAGAAATGATTAACTATTTTTCATACAGCTACCCACAACCAACAGATGATCACCCGTTTTCTATCAATACAGAAGTTACCAAAACCCCATGGAATAACAAAACGAAATTAGTAAGAATTGGCTTACAGGGGAGAGAATATAAACAAGATGAATTACCAGCATCAAACCTCACTTTTTTGATTGATGTATCAGGTTCTATGAATTCTGCTCGTAAGCTAGGACTGTTAAAATCGAGTTTCAGATTACTAGTCAATCAACTTCGAGAAAAGGATAAGGTCTCTATTGTCGTATATGCTGGGGCTGCAGGTGTTGTATTAGAGCCTACTGCGGGAGATCAGAAAGAAAAAATACTCAAAGCCTTATACAATCTAGAGGCTGGAGGTTCTACAGCTGGTGGTGAGGGGATTCAATTGGCCTATCAATTAGCCCAAAAACACTTTAAAAAAGGAGGGAATAATCGAGTGATCTTAGCAACGGATGGTGATTTTAATGTTGGGGCTAGTTCAGATAAAGACATGCAGAAATTAATTGAAGAACAACGTAAATCTGGTGTATTTCTCTCTGTTTTAGGTTTTGGATACGGGAATTATAAAGATGCCAAATTGGAAACCCTCGCAGATAAAGGAAATGGAAATCACGCCTATATTGATACTCTACAAGAAGCACAAAAAGTCTTTGGCAAAGAGTTCGGAGGAACACTGTATACCATTGCCAAAGACGTTAAAATTCAGATCGAATTTAACCCACAAAATGTTGCAGCATATCGATTGATTGGTTACGAGAATAGGTTGCTAAACGACGAAGATTTTGTGAATGATACCATTGACGCTGGAGAATTGGGAATTGGTCACACTGTAACGGCGCTGTATGAGATTTTACCTGTAGGCATGGAGAGTGATGCTGTAAATCCCATGCCAGAACTCAAGTATTCACAAAGGATAACAAATGAATATAAAGATGAATTGTTTACTGTAAAATTTCGTTATAAAAAACCAACAAAAGATACGTCTGTAGAAATGATTCACGTTGCTAAAAATAAAGTTCAGGAAGCATCTGAAGATATGAAGTTTGCTTCTGCGGTTGCCTTGTTTGGAATGCAACTTAGAAAATCAAAATTTCACAACGACTCAAAGATCAACAATGTAATCGCTTTGGCAAAGCAAGGAAGAGGAGAGGATGATCAAGGATATCGTTCAGAATTTATTAGATTGGTAAGGTCTTATCAGTGAAGTGATTTGTAAATTTTTAACAGTTGCAAATCACTTTAACTTGTAAAAATATACGTCAGAAAAAATAGTCTCTTTTCTTTAATAAAATAGGTTGTCTTTCAAAAATTCTCTTCTTTTTTCATTATCATCGAAAGTGAGTATTAAGTTCCTGTCAATAAGAATTTTTAATATTATTTCACAAATAAACTCAAAAAAGGGCTTTATGAGATTTAGCTCAGCTTCCTTTACTTTTTCTCCATGGACTAATTTTGATCTGATAGAATAATATTTTTTGACTCTATTGTACAATTCTTTTTTATCTTCCTTTTCATTACCAGCAAAGTTAGCGACATTGAAAGCTATTTGGTGGGTTATTTCTGAATTTGAATGAGGTGAGAATAAAGTTTCAAGCACTATGGATAGTGAGATTGCTCTAAGTTCTAAAGAAAGTGTGTGCCATGAAAAATAAAAAAAACTCAATATATTATCAATTCTAGACTTCTCCGTATATGTATGTGAAGCCCAAGTTGCCCTAAGATTTTGCCATACTTTTTTCAAAATATCTGCGCTATTACTATTAATTAGCCATCCCCTGTTTTTTTAAAAGGTCATAAAATTTAGTTTGTATTGATCTTCAAGTGGAGGTGTCCGCTG
>JABSPP010000317.1 GCA_013214275.1 Flavobacteriaceae bacterium | reverse complement strand
CTTCAACTTCCTCATTTACTTTAACTTCTTGAAGTACAAAGTTGAGAGTAAATCTTCCCATACCTTGATCTAATTTATGAGGAATTAATATTCCATTGACCTCTTTATAATCAGAAAAATCTGATGGAACTTTCACTTCTCCCTGGGGGCCTTTTACAATTCTTACAGACTTCACCTTTAATCCAGAGGCAACATCATAAAAAATCTCTGTATCGTCCATGACAACTACATACGCGTTCTTCCCTTCTATAGGTTCTATTCTATCTAGATTCCCTGTTTTGTAAGCCATATCTTCAAATGGTAGTATCTTACTTTTTGCTGTCTCAAGTTCTTTTCCTGTTAATTCATTTTTTCTACCTTGTTGAATGACATACCCCTTTTCACCATCAAATACTTGTTGTTGAAGTACTTGACCGCCAAAGGTGATAACATTCGACTCCTTGTTGGGAGCGGCAATTTTTCTAGTTAGCTCTAATTGGCTACCCTGAATTGTGGCTTTGTAAACTAACTTTAGTGTTTTCACAGCATTCACTCTTTCGCTGCCTCCTATCGCTTTGATGTAATTGTTAATGACAGTTGATGCAGATACTCCTTGTGGAACAGGCAGAGTCATTTCTGATTTTTTAGTGGGGTTTCCGAATTTATCGAAGTATTTGATCAGATAATTATCGTTTTTTTCGAGGTTTTTCAAAACTTCAATTCCTTTCCCAGTAATTACAATTCTAGCTTTGTCACCTTTAAAATATTTGATTGCCGCATTCTGAACATCATCTACGGTAACAGCATTAATTTTTTCGAGGTATTTTTCATAGAAATCTTCAGATAAGTTATAAATCTCTTTATTTAATGCATATCTGGCAGCAGTTCTGGGCTTCTGCACATTAATCACAAAATTACCTATATACTTGGCCTTTGCATCTTTTAATTCTTGCTCGCTTACTTTTTTGTATCGAATTAAATTGATTTCTTTCATTATCTCAACTACTGAACTATCTGTAACCATATTACGAACACTAGCTGTTGCAGCAAATTTCCCAACGTATCTATTTTGTGAGACCCGGGAGTAAGAACCATAGGTATAGGCTTTGTCTTCTCTTAGGTTTTGAAATAGACGAGCGGTACCTCCACCACCTAGAATTTGATTTGCCAATAACGCAGCAAAATAGTCCTGATCCCCCAACGTTAGGTTTACTGTATTGATGACAGCAATTTCAGATTGCACCGCATTTGGCATGTCGATAAAGTTGATTTCTGTAGTTGCCACGTTATTTACCCCTGGCATGGTAAAGGAAGGAATTACTCCTGCTTCCCAATCACCAAATAGCTTCTTAATTCTTTTTTTAACTTTCCTCGGCTTAATATCTCCTATGATAACTAGATACGCGTTGTTGGGTCTGAAATAAGAGCTGTATTCTTTCTTTACATCGTTTAGTGTAATTCTTTTCACACTTTCTTTTGTAATGAATTCACCATATGGGTGATCTTTTCCGTAGGTTAGAGCATTTTCAACTCTTCTTGCGATGGAAGCAACATTTTTCTCGTTGCTCTTAATTCCATCCAAGGTAATTTCTACTTCTTTGTCAAATTCTTCTTGTGTAAAGACTGCATTTTTAACTCCATCGGCCATCAATTCTAGAATTTCATTAAAATATCTAGTCAAAGAAGTGGCATATCCGCCTCTGCTTGAAAAAGAAATATTAGCCCCAAGATAATCGACACGTTCGTTAAAATTATCCTTTGAAATATTTGTTGTTCCCCGACCGAGTAGACTTCCCATCATGCTAGAAACTCCAGCTTTCTCCCCTTCAAATCTAGGAAGATTATCAATGGTTAAATTAGCAGAAACTCTGGGAAGTTTATGGTTCTCTACCATGATTACAGTTAAACCATTTTTTAATTTAAATTTATCTGCTTTCCCAAGTTTTACCTGTGGAGCAGGGCCAGATTGAGGCATTTTCGATCGATCAATTTGAGCATTTAAAGCAAAAGACATTGCAAAAATGGCTACAATAGATAAAATTTTTGTGTTCATAACTTGTGAGTCTTTTGTGTTAATTTTTCTGTGATTCTGGGAGATATTCTAAAATCAATCGTTGATTAGGGTTTAAATATTTTTTTGCAACTTCTCTGATTTCTTCCCGAGTAATCGATCTGAAAATTTCAATTTCGGTATTAATTAAATTTGTGTCTCCGTATAACATATTATATCTGGCTAGAGAGTTCGCAATCCCTTCTACACTCGAGTTAGAATTTACAAATCTGTTTTCAAATTGATTCTGTAATTTTTGGTATGCTTTTTCTGAAATTAAATCCGTTTGCATTTTAGCAACTTCTTCATCTATTTCCTTGATAATATCGGAAAGTTGTGTTTCGCCTTGCGGAAGTCCAAACAAAATATACGTCCCGTAATCTTCTTGACTTAAATTAATTGCTCCTGCTTGTAATGCCATTTTCTTTGTGTCGACTAATTTTTTATACAAGACAGA
>JABSPP010000316.1 GCA_013214275.1 Flavobacteriaceae bacterium | reverse complement strand
CCCGATGATGTGAAAAAGGAACTCGACAGTAGAACCAATATTCTAGAGGCAGAAATTGACAGCGTTCGATATTTGACCACAACCGAAATGGTTAGAGCAGAAGATGAAATGATCCGTTTGGCTACAAGTGGTAAAGCAATGCAAAGACCTATAAATCCTGAGTATAAACCTGAGCAAGATTTTTTAAACGAGCAGCAGCGAGAAGCAATTACCAGAGTTTTACAGTCAAATGACAAGGTGATCATTCTAAAAGGATCTGCTGGCGTTGGAAAAACAAGTTCACTATTAGAGGTAGATAAAGCCGTTAAAGATTCGGGGAAGAAGCTGTTAGCAATAGCTCCCTCCTCTGGGGCCGCTAAAGTCTTATCAGATAAAGGTTTTCAAGCCAATACGATTGCAGGATTATTAACTAGAGAAGAGCAACATAGAGATTTACAGGAACAGGTTTTACTTGTTGATGAAGCAGGTATGGTCGGTGTGAAAACCATGTCAAACCTTTTACAATTAGCAGAAAATTATAATACCCGAATTATTTTAAGTGGAGATACCAAGCAGCATAACAGTGTAGAATTCGGAGATTCTTTGCGAATTTTAGAAGAAAAGGCACGCCTAAAAACGATAGAGATTGGTAAAATCGTTCGCCAAAAACCAGAGCAGTACCGAAATGTTGTAGAACAACTTTCTAAGGGAAATATTACAAAGGGATATGGGCTTTTAGATACCATGGGAGCGATCAAAGAAATTCCTGAGCATGAGAAAAGAATGGAGACTATTGCGAATGACTATATAAATTCTATAGAGCAAAATAAGTCGGCACTTATCATTTCTCCAACTCACTATGAAGGAGACATGATTAATTCTTTGGTTCGAAAAAAGCTGAAGGACAAAGGCAGAATTACAGGAAAAGATCGGGACATCAAGATACTCAAGAATCTTTCCTTTACTGAAAGTCAGAAAAAAGACACCAAACTCTACAGAGAAGGTCAAATTATTAGATTTATCAGAAATCAAAAAGGAGGCTACAAGGCAGGCGAGCATTATAAGGTTTTACTACCTAAGCCAGAGAAGCCCCTTCAAATACAAAACACAAAGACAAAAGAAGTATTACCTCTAAATCATCAAAGCCCAGAAAATTATCAGGTGTTTGATACGTCTACCTCGCAGTTTGCCAAAGGGGATTCTATTCGTATAACGCAAAACTCTAAATCCCTAGAAAATACAAAGCTTACTAATGGAACTGTCTATAAGATTGAAGGGTTCACACGGTCTGGCGATATCAAACTGCATAATAAGAAAACACTCTCAAAAGATAATTTGCATGCCAAGCACGCCTACACAGATACTTCCTATTCTTCGCAGGGAAAAGATGCAAAAGATGTATACATCTCAATGTCCGATTTATCCTTTGGCGGGGCATCTAAGGAGCAATTCTATGTCTCGGTATCCAGAGGAACGCATAAAGCGATGATATATACTTCTGATAAAACGGAACTTAAAAAATCTATTCACAAAAGTAGTGAGCGTATTTCCGCAAAAGAAATCGTCAGCCTGCAAAATGAACATAGGCAACTGAGCCGCTATCAGAGAAATTATCATCAGAGTCTAAATAAAGATATTCTAAGACAAAAAGACAAGCAAATCACTAAATCAAAAGACACCTCTTTTGATAGAAACTGATAACCTTTTAAGTTTAAAGGAAACTGATCATTTAGGGTTCTGGAATATACTGACCCGTATAATCTTGCTCTGCATACTCTTCATCTTCTGGAATGTAACTTTTAGGTAATGTAAAATCTCCTGAGAATTTAAAGATACGAGCATTCACTTTATTGGCTACTTGTAAGTGTTCTTCCTGACAAATTTCTTCAAGATTGGAAAACAAGTAGTGTCTCGCATCAAATCCATGGTCTTTGCCATTACAGGCGTTTATCATAAAATCATCCACATCCCATTTGCTGGCATAGGCTAATACGGCTAGTTCCATCCCAATATCAACACGATGGTTTTTGTCGGCATTAGGTCCAATAATTCCTCTTCGATGTAAATATTCAATTACTTTTGCTAATTCAGTTGGGGTATTATCAACCATTAAAATCACTCCTCTTCCATATTATGGCAATCTTACACTACAAAGATTACAGTAGTCAAGCTTTTGGACTAGAGGTGTCTACACGAAATTCACCCTTGAGCTTTTTTGGTAAATTTTTAGCTAGAATGTGATGGATATGATCCATAACTAAGGGGTAATCTTTAGAGAAGTTAAAGTCTTGTTTGATGTCATCTAAAAATATTTTTTCTATGACCGCACCACTCATATCTGCAATGTTATTTGACATTTTGGATCTCTTTCCAACCACGACCACGATTTTAGCCACAGTTAAGGCTATTCCAAGTTGCAAATAACTGTAACTCAATTTTGAAGTATCTTCCAAAAACAAGATGAAAAAACGTGTTCTTTTTAGTTTTTCAATATCTCTAAAAGGCTGTAAA
>JABSPP010000315.1 GCA_013214275.1 Flavobacteriaceae bacterium | reverse complement strand
GAACTACTCATATACTCCTCCGAAAGGCTTGCGAAGGCCCCCTCCCCCCAAGTTCCATTTCAACGCCTCCATTCAATCCAAGCGCAAATTCAATTATGTCCTGCGTAAAAGGTCAAACAAATATGCACCTGACCAGAATGGCATCCCTTATTTAGTATATAAAAAGCTTCCTTGCTGCGCTGATCTCTTATATTTAATTATTTGTCGCATTCTTAAAGAAGAACTTGTTCCGGAATCTTATTGTTGGGTCGTGATTACTTTGATTCCGAAAGATTTAACAAACCTCACATTGCCAGAACTTTTTCGTCCAATCGCTTGCGCCAATGTCGAGGGCAAAATCCTATGGGTCTTGCTAAATCTCAGTCTCGTTGATTTCTTAATCGAGAACAATTACATCGATGACCGCACCCAAAAAGGATTCCTTCCTAACATCGCGGGTTGTATTGAACATACAGCTACCTTGGTCGAGGCTCTTCATGATGCTCGCTCACGCAAGAGGAACATCATCGTCACCTGGATGGATCTGGCTAATGCATTTGGATCAGTCAGGCATAATCTAATTCTTTTCGCCCTCGATTGGTATTATGTTCCTAAATGGTGTTGTCATCTAATTTTTCTCTATTACAGTTCTCTTTACGCTAAAGTCGTTACCAGTAAATGGGAAACAGCATTTTTTCCTTTTCAAATTGGTGTGTTCCAAGGATGTACCATTTCGCCGATTCTTTTTGACCTTGTTTATCAACTTTGCATCGACTTCGTTAGTCAGTTTGGCATTGATCCGTATGTATTTTCTCAATCCTTTGACCTTAAATCCAAATACGGCCTCATCGAATTGCCTCAACTAGTCTATGCTGATGATCACACCATCATTAATCGCACACTTGCTGGTGCCCAGGCGACTCTAGACGTTATTCAAGAGTGGCTTACTTGGACGGCGTGTATGAAAGCAAAACCTAAAAAATGTAGATGTTTAACTTTAATCAACCACAAAACATCTACATCTCATTCCTATGGGCCTTCAGATGGAGGATTGCGCATTGGTGCCCATGAGATCCCTGATATTGCTGACAACCCTTTCAAGTTCCTTGGGCGTTATATTTCAAAGGACCTTAGTGACAAATCTCAGCAGGAATCTCTTCTCAAGAGCTTTGACGACTACATGATCCTTGTTGACTCCAACTTCTTAAAGGGCTCCGCAAAAGCTTGGATCTACAAGCACTTCGTAATGTCCTTCATCTCTTGGCCTCTAATAATTTATGATTTTCCACCCTACATTGTAGATAAACTAACCTCATCAGCCAACAGGTATCTCAAAAAATGGTTGAAGGTTTATCGCCCTGTTAGCCCTGAAGTCTTCTATTTACCAGAAGTTGGCTTACATCTTCCTCATCCTAGGATTTTACTAAAAACTCTCCAGGTCTCCAAGCACCATATTTTATCAACTTCTCGCGATCCCAAGGTGCGCTACATTCATGAAGCCAAGTTGCACAAGGCAATTAAGTCTCAGGGGAAACGATGGAGCCCGGAGTCTACTCTTCTTGAAATTACAGAGACTCTAAAATTTGAGTCCAAATTCCAGCCGAAGAGTGTTTTATCGAAGGCCAAGTCTTCGTTCATCAACTTCAGTAAAGCTCCTATAAAAGTTAAACGTAAGCTGATTTCTTTAAAGTTAAAAAAGATTGAAACCGACAAGATGCGTGTTCGCCTTTTAAGCTTGTGTAAAAATGGCAATTTCACATCCTGGGAAAATCTTATGGCGTCTGATATTTCCTGGAATGATATGATATATGAGCTCTCCGAAAACGTACTTTCTTTCAAAATCAATGCCATTTCCAATTGTCTCCCCAGCCCGTCGAATCTACATCGTTGGGGACTCAAGAGCGAAGGGGCCTGTTCACTTTGCAACAAACGCCGAGCCACAGCAGCACATATCCTTAGCAATTGCTTTGTTGCCCTTGTCCAAAACCGTTACACCTGGCGCCACGACAATGTTCTTATTGGTATACATAAAGACCTCGTAGGTATTATACAAAGAGCAAATCGTCTTGGGTTGATTGCCAACAGTTTATCTGATAATTTTGTTAAGGAAGGTAAAAGTATCCCTCGCAAATCAAAGAATTGTCATTCTATTTTTATGAAATATGGTGCTTCTGATTGGCGGATCAACTTTGACTTCCACAGTAACCCAACTATTCCACCAGAAACTTTGGTCGACACCCGCCAACGTCCGGATATTGTAATTTTTTCAATTTCAAAGAAGGTTCTCATTTGGTTTGAAGAAACTGTGCCATTGGAGCGAAATTGTGCTGATGCAGCAATCAGAAAAGAGGCGCGCTATAGTTCACTGAAGGCGGATCTTATGCTGAAAGACTGGAAAGTCCATGATTTCACTTACGAAGTTGGCGCGCTTGGTTTCATTGCCAAGACCTTCAATTCCATGCTTGGGCTCCTTGGTGTCCCTTCTGGCCAGAGAAAACATACACGTAACAGAGCTT
>JABSPP010000314.1 GCA_013214275.1 Flavobacteriaceae bacterium | reverse complement strand
GACAATTCATTAACAATTTCCCATAGCTGTGTTTTTGCTTGATTGATAAGACCATCCATACTATTGCTTGTATCTAGTAATAGAGCTACTTTAATGGTTTGTCTAACCTTTGTCTTTTCTTCAGGATTGGCAGCTGTAACCACAACAGTAAATCCTAAAAAAAGACATGTAATTGCTTTAAACATTTTTGATTTCATGATATGTAATTTTAATTAATAAATAATGGAAAAGTTGGGTATGTTGACTTTGTTTTATCTAATTGCGGATTAAAGAGATAACTCCTGTAAATCCAGTTATATTTTTAAAATTAAAAGCATTTAATCGCAAGGGATAGCCAAGGGTTTAATTCACAAAGGCTTGTCTCGAAATGATTAAGATAGTTTCCTTTAAAGGCTTGCCCAGAGGCAGCTAATTTCTCAGAGATGATCTTAGTTGAGATTTAAACGATGTTTTAATTTCTGTTCAATATTAACATCATTAAGGATCAAAAAAAATCTAGAATGAGTAAGTACTCCTTTTGATTGAGTTAACAGAATCTTTCGTCTCGTAAACAGTGAAGTTTTCTGAGTAAAAAGGGTTGAATCCAAAATAGCATATTTTTTTTGATAACTTTTTGTGTGTATGTTTACACCATCGATATTAAAAATGAAAACAGTCTATAACCTTATAACATCCTTT
The DNA here is from genome assembly GCA_013214275.1 of Flavobacteriaceae bacterium. Lineage (GTDB taxonomy): Bacteria > Bacteroidota > Bacteroidia > Flavobacteriales > Flavobacteriaceae > Polaribacter. The sequence goes on along the minus strand of JABSPP010000314.1, from coordinate 1,835 downwards.
TGTCTACTGGCTTTTCAACTTGGATTTGCTCAACAGAAATCGTATATCACAGAAAAAAATGTATGGTTTGATTTGGAGGTAAGAGTGGTGGATAAAACAAGTCAAAAATCTATTAAAAATGCCAAAGTGACTGTTGATGGACGTCGTTTTAAATACGATCTTGTTCAGGATTATTACCGAGTTAGAGCAAGAGTAAATCAGCAGTTGGTTGTAAGTCACGCAGGCTTTGAAACAGTCTATCATATCATAAAATCTAATGAAGAAATCAAAGTAGAAGTTGAGGATTTTGATCAAATTGCCAAAATTAACAAAAGAAAACGTCGAGATAAGAGAACATCTAAATTTGATTTCAAAAATGTGAAATCCGAGACGGTTTCTGAGAAAGATATTTATTTTAAAAATTTAGATTCTGCTCTTTATTACAAAGAAAAGGATATTGAAAAAAGTCTTTCCTTTGTTGAGAAAATTTTAAAAGAAAGCCAGACTGAAGGCAGAAATGCTACTACATACAATGTGCTGGGCGACATTTATTTTGAGTGGAAACAATATGATCTTGCCATCTCAAATTACAAAAACTCCCTTCAATATCGCAGGGATGAAAGCATCAAATTACCATTAGCAAAGGCGGTCTTTCTTATGAAAAGGTATCGTGAGGCAGAAACGTATTTAAAAGAAATTGATCTGAATCAATTGGGGGTATTTCAAAAAATCCAAGTTTATGAGAGTTTAGGAAATATCTACCTCAAAAAAAAAGAGTTTGAAGAGGCAAAAGTTCATTACAAGAAGGCTTTAAAGATTGCCAATGATCACGAAACTATCTCTAAGGTTACAGATCTCAATGCTAAACTGGGAGATGTTTTAGTAGCTCAGGGTGATATTGAAAAAGCAAATCTACAGTTTCAAAATACCATTGAACTAGCAAAAAAAGAGAGCCCTCTTCGATCCATTACAACGAAAGAAAGGGTGGCAAACTATTACAATTCTACCCAGCAGTTAGACAAAGAAATTCAGTTGCGTAAAGAAACATTAGAGGAAACGAAAACTATTCCTATAAATATTGAAAATGATTACAATGAGCTAAAAGAAAAGGATGGGGATGAAAAATCAGTGATCTTAAAAGGTTTTGTATCAAATGATGGCATAGGTAATGTAGCTTATGATTCTGTTTCTAAGGATTTGAAATTTAATTATACTCCTCAAAAAGCTGATGTCTCACCAATGGGCTATCACTCTATCAACTCACAATCTATCAACTATAAAATAGGACGGGCTCTTGTTCAAAAAGAAGACTACCAAGGAGCAATTCCCTTCTTAAAAAAAAGTATTGAAGATGCGAGTAAGAGTAATGATCTTATTGTAAAAAAAGATGCTACCAAAAAACTTTCCGAGGTGTATGAAAATGTTGGGGAATACAACAAAGCCTATATCACCTATAGAACCTATGCTAATCTTGTAGATACATTGTACATTAGAAAGGAACAGGAGATAGAGCAAGCAAAGCGTTTTGCAAAGAGAATGGCAGAGAATAGAAACCGCATTGCAAGCTTAGAAAAGGATAAGGAATTAACTGAAAGTAAAGTAAGTCTTGCAATGAAAGATCAGCAATTAAGTCTAGAACGAAATAAGGGTCAGCAATACGTTATTTATTCATTATTACTTGGAATTATAGCAATGGTGGTTTTTACATATTTATTGTTTCGAAGCAATCAAAAACAAAAGTTGGCCAATAATCTACTGGCACTAAAGTCGATGCGTTCACAGATGAATCCACATTTTATTTTTAATGTATTGAACGGGATCAAAGCTATGGGACACGAGGGCGATACGAATCGGAT
>JABSPP010000313.1 GCA_013214275.1 Flavobacteriaceae bacterium | reverse complement strand
TTCAATACTTTGGGAACTAAATGGGTAACCCTAATTTTTTAATTTATTGGCATTAATTCGAAGAGGACGTAAGCTCTGCTGAGGAGCAACTTACTAGCAATAGGATTAATCTTATACAGTAATGAAAAGGACTTAAAAACGAGTCCTTTTTTCATTACTGGTAAGTTGTATGGCTAAAAAAACCTAAGTATTGTTTTTAAAGTAGAGATACCACATCAAATACTGTTTTCTATGTTTATAGGATAGTCCTCTATGAATATTCAAATGTCCTTTCATGTGTCCAAAAAAGGATTCAATAGCATTGGTTGATTTGGGTATTTTTGGGTTGTCTAAGTAATGAAACATATTTGGTAGAGCTCTTTTAATAGTCATAAAGGATCTGCGCACCATTTTATGAGTAAACCAATATCTTCCTGTATCTGGATTATGACTTTTTTGATTAATAAAATCTTTATAGTTTTCGTACCAGTAATGTAACTTTAAAAGCCATGAATTTAATTCATTGTGATTAGTGATTAGATGTATTTTGGCTGTTATCTGCTTTAAATCATAGCCAGCACCACTTTGTGGATTTTTAGTTAACCATATTCTGCAATCCCTTTGTATATGGACTAAACAGCGTTGTAAAGTATCTGGCAGCACTTGTTTTATTGCCTTTAGGATAGCTTTATGCCCGTCACAAGTAATACTTTCTATTTGAATACCAAGAGTCAATAGATTCTCTAAATCTTCTTTGATTTCTATGTAATGTTCTCCATCAGAAAAGCGATATAACTGTGTAAATTTTATAGTAGCATCTCTATATAAGACCAAACAAACCCCATTGCTAAAATAAGTGCCATCAATTAATAAATTAACTTTCTCCGAAGGGTAAATTGATAACCTTGGTGGGGCAGATAAATAACTATAAAATAAACGCCTAAGCGTTCGTTCTGAATATCCGCTTTCTGTAACTAAATCTCTTATTGTTCTTCTTGATATAACCCATTTTTTAAACCAACTAAACTGGTTTGAGAGTTTTACCGCTTCGTTTTTTGAGGTAAAAAGAATACCACAATCTTTACACTTAAATCGTTGTCTCTTTTTCTGTTTACCCCACTTAATGGTGTTGAGACTCTCACAAGCCCAACACCGCTTTTTTTTTGTTTTCATACAACAAAAAAAGTTTATTGAAACCAATTTCAATAAACTTTAGATTAGACCAATAACAGTATGCCTTTCAAGCATTTTTACCAACTATTTTTGTCCATTAAGCCGAAAAAGTAATTTTTTTACTGTAAAGGTTTAAAAATTAAGACATTTTCCGATTTTTCAATCTCATTTTGATTCAATTCCATCCTCACAAATTCACCATTGATAAATTTTTGTACCTGATCGTCGTAATGATCACTAAATATATTTCCAGACTGACCCGTTGGAAGAATACTCACGCTATTTTCAATATCCGAAAAATCTATGACCCTTCTCGTGGAAGGACCTGCAACAATACGATACATCCCAGAGTTATTGAGTTGAAATATCTGATTATTAATTACTTCGTTCCCTCCGTCAGTTGTAAAAGGCCCCACGTTAAAAATACTTAGCATCAAAGCACCACCTCCAGCCAGTGCGTGAGGATGAGAAACAGCTGCAACTTTTTCCCATTGCCACTTAGAAGTATCAGAACCTAACTGACGCTCCAATGCTGAAATACTTTTTTTGAATGCCAGTGATACAATATCTTTCTTGGTTTCCACATCATCTGTATCTATACGATCCCACCACAAAGACTCATCCTTATTTAATTGCACAGCAATCATCTTCTTCATCAATCCACCAGTACTCATAAAATCCTCAAAACTGTCACCCATTTCATCGGCAAAAGTGCTTTCCATGAAGGTATAAATCACCTTGTTGTAAATCGTAGGTGCGATTTCCTCTTTACCATATCTACCATCCCAAGATTGTAGAGCCACTAATGCAGATTTTTCATTCTTGCTCAGTTCAGAAGAATCTATTTCTGAGCTTAGTAAGGAAATGTTATCCTTGACAAGAGAAGAAGTAACATCACATATCATTTTCATCACATCTTCTTTGGTCCAGTCATTTTTTGATTCCAATAACTGTTGAATTCTCTTTCCTCTGTCCTCAGGCAGATAATATCCAGGATAATAATACCCGTCGATAGAGTCGGTCTGGTTATTGGCAGAATAGACATAATTCCAACTTGGATTAATTGCCTGTGGATTCTTTTCAAAATCTAAATATTCTTGAATTTCGTCGTTCCCACTAGCTCCGTCAAGGACAAGCATGGTGTTTACCGAATCTCGATATTTATATAGCTTTCCAGAAGCAAACCAGGCAATATTATTTTGAGCATCACCATACATGATATTCAGTCCCGGGGCATGTAATTTTGAGGCACCTGCCTTAAAATCATCAAGATGCTGAGCATGAGATAATTCATAACAAACATCAAGAATCCTGTTGTCTAACTTTGTATATATCCACTGCATTGCCATTGGTCTATCATCACT
>JABSPP010000312.1 GCA_013214275.1 Flavobacteriaceae bacterium | reverse complement strand
CATATCGCAAATGTATCAGAGAGTATATTAAGACTGGTGTCAGATACATTTCTCACCTGGCAATTCAAGTCCGGTATAGTGCATTGATTATTGCTTTTTGGTTATTTATCGTTCCAGTCACTACACAATTTGTTCAGGACTGTCTAGAAAGTTTTAGCTTCCAGAAAATCCCCTACCTAGCAGCAGTCCCTGTTATTTACCTGTCACTTATCTTAGCAGTAGCATTAGATATACTTATATTCAGTTTACTGAATCGGATTGATAAAGCCAGTCGCCTAATCGCTATTAGTTTAGTCGTGTTAAACTGTGCAGGAGCATATTTTGTGTCAAACAAGAATTCCAAACGTCCTGTAATTGTTAAGGTAGAGCAAGAGAAAGGTAGAATTAAGGAAAAGATAGAAAAATTAGAGGTAGCTGTATCCAAGCAGAAAGCTGAATATCTGGCAACTAAGTGGCCTAATCAGATTGATCCAATTTCATGTGAAGGCCAGGTTATTGATTGTGGGCTGCCATATACTAGTAAAGCGCAAGAGGCTTTTAAAGAGTATATGGCAGTTAAAGATCTTCTAACTACTAAGAAAAAAACACTTGCAGAATTAGGAAACCATCCTCAACCAAAAGAGGGCTCAAGCGATATATTCTGGCACATTGGCTACTATGTAGTCATTTGGATTTTGTTGCTAATTACAATCAGGCAGAAAAAAGATCATCGTGCATATTGCACTACATCATGAAATGTGATTTACTAATTAAGTAGCCTGCATAAAAAGGATTTCTCATGCCAGCTCTGTCATTGCCAAAACCTTGGCTCGAATTGGTCGAAGCTTACGGCGGTAAAAAAAAATTTGCAAAGCTAATTGAGGTCAATGAGTCCACCATTTACCGTTGGGCACACCGTCAAACTGATATCAGTAAGTTAGCTAGGATAGAACTTAAAAGGTTGGCCAAAGAAAAAGGCATCGAATTTAATTGGAATTAATAAGGAGAGCCATTCTGCTTAAGAATGAATTTCTCATGGTAGCCTGTTAAGTTAGGATCATACATATGGTAGAAAGGTACTCAAATGAATGAGCATTCTGAATCTTATGTACCTTATGATAGCGACAAGGTGTTTAGGGAGATTAATTGTAGTTTGCGATCATCGAGAAATTGGGCACTTTCGCGTGAAGATTGGCCCGAAAAAAATCTTGACGTGGCCCACAGTAAAAAACGAGACAATAAAGCAAGTCTTTCGATTAGAACAGAAGATATCTCGGAATATCAGGTTCTTCCAGAGAGTATTATTTCAAAATGTAATAAACTAGTTGGAAAACTTGGAGACGAAGCTACTGATCTTTTTATCATAGTAAAATATCTATGGGCACTGAAATCGAAAAAGAACACTGATTTCGTTCAGCTATCTTTAGATGAGATAGCGCCTCTTTTAGGCTACTCAAAAACTAAAAGAGGTGGGTATGCAAGCTATGTGAAGCGTAAAATACTAGAGCTTATGGAACTTTTAAGCTTCTTATATTTAGATACTGAGCTTGAAATATGGGGATTTAATGAAACAGGTAAAAAAATAAAGGTAACCCACTGCAAAAAGGGAAAAATTCTTGTTTTTGACTCGTTCGAGAAAACAACATATGAGGTTTTAGGTGAAAAAAAGAAAACTTCGTATAGTTGGCTCGTCAAGCCTGGAAGCGTAATTTCGCCACTATTGCAAGATCCAAACAAGATGTTTGCACATATTGATAGAAAAGTTTTGGCCTATCGTTCAACTGGCCAAATTTTTACAAAGCGTATAGGAGATGCATGCTCTTGGTATTTTAGGGTCAATTTTCGTAAAGAACTGGGTGCATTTAGAATCACAATCAGATCTTTACTAGAAAGCTGTTTTTTACTAACTGATGGAAAGAATCCAGGGAGAACAGTTGAAAAATTTTCTGAAGCAATAGAAGTTTTAAGAAAGGACAATATAGTAAAATCTATTGTGTATGAAGATTCTTCAATTCTTGATTTAATTGCTAAAAAGCCGAAAGGATATTATGAGCAATGGTTAGACTCGATGCTCAAGATCACCCCTCCTGATAAGCTTTCACTTTGTTACACTCCGATGATAAAATCACGAAAAGAATCTAAAAAAGTGGAGTCCAAAAAAGTGGAGTCCAAAAAAGTGGAGTCCAAAAAAGTGGAGTCCAATGAAGTTAAAATTGCAGAGCCTTCATTTGATGATATGGATGATTCTCTCAAACAACTTATTAATATTATTCATTACGATGCCAAATTTACAGTTACCCACTTTGCTCAGATACTTGGTGTAAGTAGACCATATCTATCAATGGTCATTAGGGGCAAAAAGCCTGCCAGTAAGGGGCTTCTCGAAAAAATAAGGCTCATTATGGAGTAATAAAGCGAAACCCTTCACTCCCTTTTATACGTTGTTTGGCTCCAACGTAACCAACGTAACCAACGTAACCAACGTAACCAACGTAACCAACGTAACCAGCGTAACCAGCGTAACCAGCGTAACCAGCGTA
>JABSPP010000311.1 GCA_013214275.1 Flavobacteriaceae bacterium | reverse complement strand
AACCACCCAAAGCATCAATCTCACGTACTATTTGACCTTTTGCTATGCCACCCATCGCGGGGTTGCAACTCATTTGAGCAATATTTTGAAGGTTCATGGTTATGAGTAACGTCTTAGCGCCGAGGTTGGCACTCGCTACAGCCGCCTCGCTCCCAGCATGGCCTGCTCCAACTACAATAACATCGTACGTTGTTGTAAATAAGCTCATAATTGTTTCACGTGAAACGTTTTTGATTTGTTTTAACTAATTGTTTATCAAAGACTTACTAATGAGATGCACTCATCTTCTTTTACTCTCATAAACAATGTTTGTTCCTCTGTTTTATCTTTATAGCCTAAGTAATGTAAAACGCCATGTATCATTACTCTAAGTATTTCGTTTACAAAGGTAACATTATATTTTAAAGCATTTTCTTTTACTCTCTCCACTGAGATAAAAATATCTCCGTTGATGATTTTGCCAACAGAATAATCAAAGCTAATAACATCAGTGAAAGTATCGTGCTGAAGGTATTTTACATTAATATTGTTAAGATACGCGTCATCACAAAAAACGTAGTTGATCTCACCCACATTATGTCCTTCTTTGTGAATTACATGTTGAATCCATTGCTTAATTTTTTTCTCTTGGTCCAACATAAAATGAGTATTGTAATTAAATGTAATCATCCTAGTTTTCTTTGAGAAAATATCTTTGCACCTTTTTTTTAAAATCCCGTTGCAGGGGCAATGGTTGTCTGTTTAATATTTCTGTTTGGTTGTAAATCTGCTTTTTGAGCTCTGTAGTATTCTTTACATTCCTATTGTATAACAATGTATTTGTATTCGATTTTCGCTTTTTTTCTCTTCCTTGTTCCAATATTGCTGTATCTAATTTAAGCATATCGTAAACGATATTTTTCATTCTTTGTAAAATATCTTTGTTAAACCCTTTTTCTAAAATTTCGTTTTCTAACTGCTCCATACTTTTTATCACATTCTTTGTCTCTTTGGTTCCTTTACCAGATTCTTTGATCGCGTCTTCCAGTTCTTGTCTTAGCATTTGCTGTTGTTGGTATATTTTAAACAAGTCTCCTTTTGACTGTTCATCTCCATCTTTATTTTGCTGATTTCCCTGTTTGCTAGTTTTTCCATTTTTACCATCATTATTTTTTTGCATTCCTTTTTTCATTTGCTCTGATAATCCTTCTTGTTTTTGTATCAAATCTGGTAGACTGAAAGAATTGCCACTTCCCTTACCAGAGCTCATGCTGTTCTGCATGTTATCTAACATATTACTGAGAAGATCTGCTAGATAATTGACTGACGTCATCACGTATTGCTGGTTAGAGATCCCTTGATCAAACCTGTTTTCTGAAAAATTATCGAGTGACTGATCTAAATTACAGTGTATTTCTGAGAGGTTTTCTTGAATTTTTGCAGATATCTGTGGCATTCTCATGGAAATGATATAAAGGCTATCGTCTATATGCTCAAAGTGACGTCTCATCTCGTTTTGCTTTTTGATGTTTTTACCAAAATCAGGATGTTGAACCGAGGTTTTATCAAAAGTTTTCATGAGGTCTTCTTGTTGAAAAGAAAAAACAACAAGATTTTCTAAAATCTTTCTGATATCTTTAGCATTCTCGTCGATCATATTAGCTTGCATCGCTTCAAATGAATTCCGAATTTTCTCACTCATTTGCTTCATTTTCCTTGAAGCGTTCTTTTGACTCTTTTTCGTCTGTTCTTTCTGCTGTTTTTGTAAAGAGTCTTCCAAGTTTTTAAGTTCTTCTTCTACGTCTTTCTTCTCTTCCTCCAGGTCTGGTAGGTCCATCGGTTCTTTTAACTTTTCATTGTCTTTCTGGAGTTGATCAAGCTCTTTTGAAAGCCGATCAAATTTTTTTTGAATTTCTTTCTGCTGTTCTTGGGTGTTTTTTGGGTCTTCTGATAACTGATTCTGCTTGTTGGATAGTTCTTCTAATTTGTTGGCAATCTGCATGCTCTTTTCTTCGATATAGTACCTTTTCGTTAGTTCGAGAATGCGCTCTAAACTTCGCTCTTGTTGTCTGTTTTCCTTTGCAAGTTGCTTTGTTTTTCGCACAAGATTTTCTCTATCTAGTTTTTCAGCCATTTTCTGAAGCTCTTTAATCAACTTTTGTTGCTTATTTAATTTTTGAAGCTCCTCTATTCGCATTTGAAGTTCCTTTTTCTTTTCTTGCATAGGCGTATCTTCTCCTTTATTCTCATTGAGGATCTCCTTCAAATGCTTTGCATGCCGCTGCATCATTTGTTCATATTTTCTTTGTCTTTCAACTAGCTGATTCACCTTGTTTTGATCATTCCAGTTGATCTTGCTTTTATTTTGGATTGACTTCTGAAATTTATCCAATTCTTTTTGGTGTTTTTTTTGTCTCTGAACGGTTTGTTCTAAGTCGTTGATGGTATTGATTTGTTCTTGGAGAACTTCAGAATCTAATTCTTCTACTGTTTTCTGACGGTAACTAAACTTTTTACTGGTTGCGCTCTTTATCCCATTCAC
>JABSPP010000310.1 GCA_013214275.1 Flavobacteriaceae bacterium | reverse complement strand
AAGATACGATTTCAGCCGGGTCTTGGAATGAAACACAATGGCAACTTCTTATAGAGATTTGGAGGGATGATAAAAACTATTCTGTAAACGATAAGGTCGTCTATGAGAATGGAGTTTACAAAGCCAAAGTGAACGTTGTTTCGGGAAACTGGGATCCTAGACACTGGGAAGTTTTAGACCTTATCCAAGGCATCCGAGAAAAGCAGATAGACATTATCAATAACTCCTCTAACAATGCCCATGTAAAAGCACTAAACAAAAAAATTAGTCAAGCCGATGCCGTAGTAGATCAGTTAGAAGAAGACGCACGGGAACAGATTGGGTATTTAAAGGACCTTTTAAACGATCATAAAGGGGGGCAAAAGAGTCGACTAACGAATCCAGAGGTATCAAGTTTCTCGATTGGGAATTGGAAAGAGGGAGTTGGATATACATTGGGTGATTATGTCATGAAAGACAAAATACTGTATAAAGCAATACATACCATCACTGAACCAAGCCTGTGGAATAAGAATCATTGGGAAAACAGAACATGGAATAACTCAAAAGCATATAAAGAAGATAGCTATGTACAAAAAGATTTTAAAGTATACAAAAACACAAGTGGATTTAATATTAATGCCAATACTGGATGGGTGCCAGATGATTGGAAAGCTTATAATCCATCCAAAGGAGTCTTAGAAAGTGTTGTTGGAGTCTTGGGAACCTTGGCCGACAATATCAAAGCCGTAGATGATGAAGTGGATGCCCGGGCAGCAGCCTCTGATTATATTGCAGACCAACAAGAAACCCCTTTTCCCCTTGTCGCTTCAGTATGTGCATTAACCCGTGATGGTCAACCAGCAGCAGGTCTCGTTATTGGTGCCGATTCTACTGAAAAGCCGAAACTAAAATTTACACTAAGCAACATTGGTCTGTCGCCTGTCACTTTTACTGATAACGCGGAGTTTCGATTTATCATTCCTAAGGGGAATGGTGTTGACAAACTTGTCGAAACATCGAGTGCAGCGGGTACCATGGATCCACAGAGTGAGAGTCCGTCAGATACTCAAGATACTGTAGTCTTTAAATGGAAACCTTCCTCTGAAAAGACTATCCAAGCAGGAGAAAAAGAAACCTTTACCATCTCAAACATTACTCCCAATGCTATGCCAGGTTTTGTCACCGTTTTTATTGAATATCAAGGTATTGAAGGTTACTCCGAGGGCAGGCTTGGCGTGGGGGTTTCTAAAATCACCAGAGACATTTCCCAACTAGTAGGCGGTGGTAATGTAGGTATTGGGACGAGGAGTCCTGCGCATAAGTTGCAGGTAAATGGCCCTTCAATGATGATTGGAGGATCAGATCATAAAAGTGCACAATTAAAAATTTCAGCTCAAAACACAGGAGGATCTGGATATTCAACTAGTTCTATTTTAATGGAGGGTTATGCAACTAGAGCTCAAGGTATATATTTTACAGATACTGGAAAACCTGAAACAAAATGGTTTGCTGGTATAAACTACTTTACAGGATTTGATACGTACTCAATAGGATATGATGCAGATGGTGGAGGCTTGGTGCAGAATAGAGAGAAGTCGCTGCTTACAGTGAAAGGAAGTAACGGCAACGTAGGCATTGGAACTACGAATCCAGAGGCGCCACTTTCTATTTTAGGCGATGGATAGGAAAACAATCCCGATGGTTCGATGCACATCACTTCCGACTGTATTCTTTTTGGTGGTAAAAATGCTGGAAAACAAACTAATTCCGCACAAATATCAGCAGGAAAACACAGATCAGATACTCTTTGCATTTTGGGTATGAGTTCAAGTAAAAGTAGTGCCAATAGGAAAATAGAAATGTGGGCTGAAGGAGGTTTAAAAGTCAACGGTACTATAAACTCAACGAGCGATATCGTCGCTTATGCTTCATCAGATAAGCGTTTAAAAAGTAATATAAAATCTATAGAAAATCCTCTAGATAAAATAAAAAAATTATCTGGAAATCGTTTTACTTGGAATGAAAAGCAAAATACGTATCATGGAGAAGATTATGGGTTGGTAGCCCAAGAAGTAGCTGAGGTGTTACCAGAGATTGTTACCGAAAGAGAAAACGGTTACTTAGCAATTAAATATGAAAAAATGATCCCTCTTTTGGTTGAATGTATCAAATCCCAGCAAGATCAAATAGATCAACTGAAAAAACTTAAGTAAGAGCTAATTGTGTTTAACTCTTACGTTATTAATCAATTCCAAAATCTATCAAACAATGGCATTACCAACTTCAGGATCCATATCCTTTAATCAAATTAAGAATGAATTTAACGGTACAACACCCATTCGAATGAGTGACTACTACATACGAGGAAATAGGGTAAAGCAAGGGAAAAAAAATGAAGATGTTCCAACATCAGGAGAAATTTCATTATCAGATTTTAGAGGCACCTCACGAACCACAAATGTTAATATACAAATTATTGGTGGCGGTGGTGGCGGTGGTGCTTCAAGTGAACAATATATTGCCTATGATAACAGAATAAGTGGTA
>JABSPP010000031.1 GCA_013214275.1 Flavobacteriaceae bacterium | reverse complement strand
CTTCAAAGGATAAAAGATATTCATTTGCAGAACATTCTCAAGGGCTTTATATGTCACAAAAATTATTTGATATTTTAATCTTCCAAAACCCTGAAGATTCAAATTCATATTTTGAAAAATCAGTTGCTTTTAACAAAAGAGGCGAATACTCAGAAGGTTTTCGTTTGCTAGATAAAGCTGTTGAACTTAATCCAGATTGGCATCTTGGATATAGGGGGTGGCTAAGGCTTGTCAAGGTAAAAGACTACAGAGGAGCTATTAGAGACTTAGAAAGGTTAGATTCTTTAACACCAAATGTTGTAGACTACCCTTGGAGCAATAATATTCACTACCTATTAGGACTATCTTACAAAGGATTAAAAGAATATGACTATGCCCTAAATGAATTTAATAAAGCAGTTAACTCTGAAAAAGATTCTTCATTGGTTAATCATAATTTGTATTTACATAAAGGTATTATTTTAAAAGATCAAGGAAAATATACAGATGCTATAGCAAATTTTAATGCTTGCTTGGAGCACAGCCATAAACAGTCGCCTGAAGCTCATTACCAAAAAGCGCTTGTTTTTAAATCACTAGAAAAATTTGATAGTGCTCAAATTAGTTTGAATAAATCATTAGAATTATTCAATAATGGGTATAAACACAAGGATATTTACAATGAAGTCAGTAATGAGTTGTATTTATCTGACATTCTATTAGCAATAGATAGTTTAAATGGACAAACTCAAGGCGATTAGGTTGTACAAAATAGGTTTGAGCTTACCTCAAGGATCAACACAATCTCAGCATTGTTTTGATTTATCAATTGAAGCTGATCCAACTTTTTCGTATGCTTATTTTGAAAAGTCAGTTCCTTACAACAAACGTGGAGACTATGCAGAAGGATTTCAATTATTGAACAGAGCTGTCAAATTGAATCCTAAGATGCATCTAGGATATCGAGGATGGCTAAGATTAGTAAAAGTGAAAGATTATCAAGATTGTGTAGAAGATTTGAATCAATTGTCAAAAATCAAATCAAAAAATACATTGAATGCTTGGGGTCAAAATATTAATTATCTAATGGGTCTTTCTTATTTAGGTCTTCAAGAACCCGAAAAATCAATTGAATATTTTGATATAGCAATTGAAGAGACAAAGAATGTTGAAAACATGATTGTACCATTCTATAAATCGATTGCCTTGTATAAATTAAATCAATTTAAAGATTCTATGAAAATTTTAGAAGAATGCATTGAACAAAATGAAAACTTCCTTGAAGCGTATCATTATTCGGGAAAAAACCATTTACAGCTAGGAAATATTGAAGATTCAAAATACTACTTTGAAAGAGCTCTAGACTTATATAGTTTGAGGAGCAAGATCAGAAATCCGTATAATGAAGTTTTTTTTGAATGTTATAGACAGGATATTATCGCTGAAATATCTCATTTATTACACTAATGCTACTGAGTCAATAAGAACCATTAAAATACATATTGTCTAATACGTCTGAGATTATAATTCTTTTTTCTTAGCTTCCTAGAATTCTTTTCTACCGCTTACTTCGACTTCAAGCCTTTTACCATCCCAATTTTGTATTACTATTTCTTTGCTACGAGAGCTAGATTGAACTTTCACTGCAAAAGAAGGAAGAAGGTGATTAAGGAGTTCAAATTTTCCATTGAACTTTGGGCGATACTTGAGTTTGACAGTTCAGAGTATTAACTGTTTGTATACGAGATAGTTGATTTTTTAGCTACGCACTACTTTTTTATGTAAAGTATAGATTTTTGAGAAGTGATATCCTTTGGCACTATGATTTTTGGTAACTGGGATCTTTTTCTAAAAGTACGATGATTTTAAAATATCAGAAGGTAAAATAGGAATCTTACATAAAAGGCTCGCTAAATTAACATAGATTTTGCGATAAGAAAAAAGAGAAAAATCCCAAAAATATCATTACTTGTGGTAATAAATGGGCCAGTAGCTATGGCGGGGTCAATGCCTTTTTTATCCAGCACAATGGGGACAAATGTCCCAACCAAAGAAGCTACAATGATTACACACAACATAGAAATTGCAATAGTGATACTATAGTAGAGGTCGAGTGAGACCAAAGGAGCAACACCTATTAGAATGATCCCCAAGATCAGTCCGTTAATTAGACTTAATCCCACCTCCTTTAATAAGCGCTTCCAAAGACTCCCTTTTACCGAATCATTTGCCAAACCTTGAACAATAATAGCAGAGGATTGTACACCCACGTTGCCAGCCATCGCTGCAATTAATGGGGTAAAGAAAAATAACTTATCATAGTTTTTAATGACTCTGATAGAATCATCAAAGGCGTCCATGATAAGGACACTACCGAGACCACCAAGTAAACCGAGAATTAACCAAGGCAAACGCGCTTTTGTAAGCTCAAAAATACTGTCATCTGCCTCAACATCTTCTACAATACCCGCGGCTAGCTGATAATCTTTTTCAGCCTCTTCCTTAATGACATCTACCATATCATCAATGGTAATTCTTCCTAAAAGAATATGATTTTCGTCAACTACAGGAATGGCTTCTAGATCATATTTTCTCATTTTAAATGAAACCTCATCTAGGTCGTCGCTGTCATATACATAATCTACATTGGGAATGTAGACTTGAGATATAGCCGTTTTAGTAGAAGCAATCAAAAGATCTTTTAACGACAAACGACCTTTTAGTTTCCCTTTATTATCAATAACATAAATAGAATGTACCCGAGTTACTTCTTCTGCCTGTATTCGCATTTCCCGGACACATTTTAAAACAGTCCAGTTTTCGTTGACTTTTACAAGTTCTTTCGCCATTAAGCTTCCGGCAGTATCGTCATCATAATTAAGAAGTTCTTCAATTTCTTTAACGTGCTCCTCGTCTACAATCTGAGACATTACCGCTTCCTGTCGTTCCTCAGAAAGTTCACCAATAATATCTGCGGCATCATCAGAATCCAATTCTTGTACTTCTTCGGCAATTTCTTTAGCTGAAAGATTTTGAAGAATTTTCTCTCGAACATCATCATCAACATCCATCAATACCTCAGATGTTTTCTCACTGTCTAAAAGTTTGATAATATAGACGGCCTCTTCAAAGGAAAGCTCGTCTAGAATTTCAGCAATATCAGCATGGTGCATCTCTTCGAAATATTCGACTAAAGCAGCATTATCTGAGGCTTCAATATATGAAGTAATAATGTCTAAAAGTGCTTTGGTAATTTCAACCGACATGACTTGCGATTTTCTGCGTTAACGCTATAAATTGAGCGATGGATAACTGTTCTGGACGCATCGCAAATATAGTGTCTTCTTTTAAGGAATCCGAAAGATTAAAAGATTTTAAACTGCTTCGAAGCATTTTCCTTCGTTGATTAAAGGCCGTTTTCACCACCTTAAAAAATAAAGCCTCATCAACAGGAAGTATAAAGTTTTCTTTACGAGTTAAACGGATCACTCCAGATTCAACTCTAGGTGGAGGGTTAAAAACAGATGCAGGAACAGTAAATAGATATTCAGCACTGTAAAACGCTTGCGTAAGAACAGATAAAATACCATAAACTTTAGAACCTTCTTTTGCCGTAATTCTTTTTGCAACCTCCTTTTGGAACATTCCTGAGAACTCTGGAATAAAAATCCTGTTCTGTATTGCTTTAAATACAATCTGTGTAGATATGTTATAAGGATAATTACCTATGATGGCAAATTGCTTATTATTAAATGTTGTTGAAAGGTCTTGTTTCAAGAAATCAGCACCAATAATTCGAAACCATTCTGGAGATGTATTAAGTTTGATGTGAATCTCTTTAAAGTCACGATTCAGGTAGTTGACAGACTCAGGATCTAGCTCCATCACTGTTACTTTACTTTTTGAACGCAGTAAATGTTTTGTTAAGACACCCATTCCTGGACCAATTTCCAGAATGTGACTATAACCCTTGTAGGAAATAGAATCAGCAATCTTTTTTGCTATTCTCTCATCTTTTAAAAAATGCTGTCCGAGATATTTTTTAGGCTTAACGGTCATATTTAGTTGCGAATACTGAAAGGATAAAACTCTTTAATTACCTTTAACTCTGTTCGGAAGGCTACCATTTTATCTGCAAATCTCGTAATTCCGTCACTTCTTAATCTGGGTGCATCAACGCTGTAATAATCATCTAAATCCTTACGAGTATTCGCAGTATATTGAATGGAGTAAGTAATTCCTCCCATTTCTTCCTCAACAAGTACTTGCGTGAGTTTTGCTGACACAAACCGCCCTGTTGCTAGAACTTCTTGAATGTGATCTTGAATCCAGATGAGCCACTCTTGGTGAATGCTTTCTTCAACATTGATAGTGATGTTATATATGTACATATGGAGGTAATTTTATGATCCTAAATAGGGAATGTAAACAAAATAATTACTGTCGTTAGCTCGAAGAACAAGGCATTTGCGTATCTATTGTTGAACCGTATCTCCCCGCAACTCTCTATACTTCCTCCTAGCATCAACCAAGTAAAAGCTTGAAGGATAATCAAAAATAATCTTTTGATAATATTCCTTAGCTTTTTCGGGGAGATTTAAATTGTTTCTATAGAGCTCTGCAATCTCGAAGATAGCGTCATCATTTAGAATTCCTTCTGGATCCAGATCGATTACTTTTTTAAAAGCCGTGACGGCATCCTCATACCTCTTTAGGTAAATCATGATTTTTGCTTGTTTAAAAAAGGCTTCATCTTCAACAGGAAATCCCTTAAACTTCTGGCAAATACGCTCTAAAATTGTTAGTGCTTGAATATATTTGTTTTGGTAAGACAGTAAATCTGCTTTAGCATACTGTTTAAGTCCAGAAGGAATAGAATCTCTAGGTTGATTGTCAGAAATAATTAAAAACAAGTCCACAGCATCATTAGCTGTAAGTTGTGTTGTAGAGCCTTTAAGTACTTTGAGCTGTGCCATAGCCCAAGGAAAATCACCCTTAAAATAGGAGGTTTGAGCAACTTTAAAACGAGCCTCTTGAGACAATGGATGATTTTTAAGGCTGGTTTGAACTTGAGAAAAATAAATTAATGCTTTGTTAAATTGACTGGTAAAAACAAAGATTTCACCTAATTTAAGTTTTATTTGAGCTCGCTGAAATTTAGACCTTGAATATTGCAAAGCACGTTCTAAAATAGCTTCAGATTTTTTGGGTTGTCCCTTTTTAAATGTAAGGAAGTTGGCATATTCCATTTGTATGACAATAGTATTGGCGTTGATTCCATAAGTTTCTAAAACTACGTCGAATAATTGAAGAACATTTTTATCCTCCTTTGCGATGGCAACTTTGAGAAGAAAAAGCTCAGAGTTAACTCTTTCATCAATGAAAGAGGTGTTTTCTAATGTGAAAGAAAAGCACTCTTTAGCAGTACCATAATCTCTGTTTTCAAAAGCAATTTTCCCAAGCCTTGAGATATTATCTAAATACATGACATCTCTTTTGAAAAGAGCTTTTTCTTGAACAAAGGCCCTGTTGTACTCCTTTTGTTTAGAAAATAACCAGCTTAAAAGCTCATTCCAAATATTTTTGGGGTTGCTGATTGATTTTCTAAGAAGTGATTTTTTAAGTGCAATATTATTTTTGTCTAATGGGTCATCAGAAATATATCTACTAATTAATCGCTGTACAGATCTAATATAGCGCTCATTAGAGTCAACAAGGTTGATATAAGCTTCAAACATCTTTTCAAACGCTCCCTTTTCACCAAAAATCTGTGCGATCTGAAATTGATAATTTGAGTTTGGGTTAAGTTGCATTGCTTTGGTATAGGCTAGAATTGCACGATCTAAAGCGTTATTTTGTTGGAAGGTTCTTCCAATAATTCCCGCAGAATAAGGGTTGGTACTTATGTAGTCCAGTGCTTTTTTGTACTCTACATTAGCTAGTTCTATCTGTTGCTGACGTTCATAGTTGTAGCCCAGTTCTACATGAAGGTATTTGCGAGTAACGTGTTCTTTTAATAACGTTCTTAGGAGTGTCTCTGCTAATTGAAATTGACGCGTTTCCTGATAACAAGTCACTAGTTTCTTCAGATAGTCAGCATTAAACGTGTTTTTCTCAAATAGTGATTTATAGATATGTGAAGCTTTCTCATATTCTCCCTGTCGGAAATAGTTCTCCGCCAACAGGAGATTGTCCTGACTGTAACTATAACAGGTATAGAATAAGCAGATAATAAGGATACAAGCTTTCATTTTACTCGCTTAAATTTACACTAACTATTTGCTGTTTAAACATTTCCCTTTGTTTGGATATTGATCCATACTCAACCAATCCCTCTGTAAGGACTCCATCTCAAAGATATAGATTCCATCTTAAAGTTTTTATGAAACCTTTCTATACAAAATGTTGAAACAAGTCGCCAATGATATCAACGGAAATTCTTGGTGCATTCAGAATTGTAAAAAAGACATATTTCAACGGATGTACATAGCATAAAAAATAACATGAGTGTTAATATTTTATTAAATCACATTATTAGTGTCTCCAATAAAGTAACACTTTGGCACAGTAATTGTCTAATAGTTTTTGTAACCAACTATAAGAAACAATGAAAGACTTAACCAAACAATACGAAACAGCAAAACAAAATTCTATAGAGTTGATGAAAATGGGACAAATAAGCGACTATCTGAACTCACTCATAGAAGTTAATAAGTACAAAAAGTTGATGCTAGCCATTTCCGCTAACTAATCAGTTCAAAGCCAGTATATGGAATCAAAACCTCTGGAATAACAATTCCTTTTGTGGTTTGATAATTTTCCAAAATTCCTGCAACAATTCTAGGCAAAGCAAGTGCACTGCCGTTGAGAGTATGGGCAAGTTGACTTTTTCCACTACCGTTTTTAAACCGCAACTTCAATCGATTGGATTGAAATGTTTCAAAATTTGAAACAGAACTTACTTCTAACCATCGCTTTTGAGCCGCAGAGAAGATTTCAAAATCATACGTAAGTGCCGAGGCAAAAGTCACATCACCACCACACAAGCGCAGGATTCTGAAAGGTAATTTTAACTCCAGTAAGATTTTTTTCACGTGTTCGATCATTTCCTCTAGAGCTTCGTACGAACGATTAGGATGTTCAATCCGAACGATTTCTACTTTATCAAATTGATGCAGTCTGTTTAAACCTCTCACATGAGCACCATAAGAACCTGCTTCTCTCCTAAAACAAGGAGTGTAGGATGTAAGGGCCAAAGGAAGGTCTTTTTCTTTCAGTAGATTCCCTCTAAAAATATTCGTCACAGGAACTTCAGCTGTAGGAATTAGATATAAATCGTCACCTTCTATGTGATACATCTGTCTTTCTTTGTCAGGAAGAGAACCCGTTCCAATACCAGAGGCTTCGTTCACCAAATGAGGTACTTGAACTTCCTCGTAACCCGCGGTTGTATTTTTATCCAGAAAATAGTTGATAAGAGCTCGTTGTAATTTTGCTCCTTTGCCCGTGTACACAGGAAAACCAGCACCTGTTATTTTTGTACCAAGTTCAAAACTGATAAGATTATATTTTTTTGCTAATTCCCAATGAGGTAATGCACTTTCATCAAGTGTTGGATTCGTTCCACAACGAAATATTTCTTCATTGTCTTCGTCTGATTGACCGTAAGGAACGGATTGGTGAGGAATATTAGGAATTTGAAATAGCAGTTGCTGTAAAGTTTTTTCAGCAGTAATTTTTTGTTTAGATAACGTTTCTTTTTGTTCTTTTAACTGACTTGTTTTTTCTCTAACCAAAGTAGCTTTTCGTACTTCTCCTGACTTGAATAAAAGACCAATTTCTTTGGATAGCTTATTAGATTCAGCAGATACATTATCCAGTTCAACTTGAGATTTTCTGCGGACCTCATCAGTACTCAGCACGCGCTCAATCATTTCCTCAGCATTAGAAATGTTTCTCTTTTTTAACCCTTCTAATACCTCATCTTTGTGCTCTCTGATAAATTGAACTTGCAACATAACGTTCTCTGTTGTTTAAGAGCCCAAATATAAAATATGTGTGTTAATATCACAATCAATGATTAGAGTTTGTTTTGTGTAAAGAAAATGGCGTTATCTCGGTCTTTTTTTAGCTGAAGAATGAGCTCATCAACAGTATCAAATTTCTGTTCTTCTCGCAGAAAATACAAAAATTCGATTGTCAGAAATTTGTTGTAGAGATTGCCATCGAAGTTAAATAAATGAGCCTCAATAGTTTGGTGTCTTCCGTTAATGGTAGGCCGATAACCGATATTCATCATTCCGAAAAAGAGATCATTATCAACACGGGTCTGAATAACGTAAACACCTGTCTTGGGAATGAGCTTGTAATCTTCTTTAACATGAATATTTGCTGTGGGGAATCCAATTTTGCCACCCAGTTTTTTTCCATTGACAACAGTACCTTGAATCATAAAAGGGTACCCGAGGTATTTGTTCGCTGTTTTTAACAACCCATTGTGAAGAGCGGTTCTAATTTTTGTTGAACTAACAGCAACGTCATCAATATCATGTGCAGGAATTTCTTGTACTTTAAAATCAAATAGTTGACTATACTCTCTGAGCTGATTGATATTTCCTTCTCGGTTTTTCCCAAAATGGTGATCGTATCCGATGATGAGTTTTTTTGCGTTAAGCTGATTGATAAGAATGTCACGAACAAAGTCAAGTGCTGTCAGCCTCGAAAACGCTTTGTTAAAAGGATGAACGATCAAATAATCCAACCCGATGTCTTCCAACAGTTTTGATTTTTCATCAATTGTGTTCAAGAGTTCTATGGTAACATTTTTTTGAAGTACCATCCGAGGATGAGGAAAAAAAGTTAGTAAGGCAGACTTGGCATTCTCCTTCTTCGCAGATCGAATAAGGTTTTGCAAAATTTTTTGATGCCCAACATGAACCCCATCAAAAGTTCCAATAGTTACAAAAGATTTTTTATGGGGAGGAAAATTGGAAGTAGAATGTATAATTTTCAATCTAAACCGAATTAAAATACAAATTTACAATTCATTCAATGAAGAGATTTAAATTTTTAAAAAAATTTGGTTGCACAACTCCACTACAAAATGCTATGATATCATAAACAAAATTTAAATTCATCCAATAGTGTGAGTTTGATAAAAAATATTGTGAAACATCTATAAAATCTCAAAAAAACGGTGATTTTATTATGTGAATCAAAAAAAATTGTATTTTCGTCTTGATTAACAAATAATTCACATCATGATTAAAAAGATAACATTCTTTGTATTCGTTATGCTTGGTTCGATAACGATGTTTGCTCAGACATCAATCTCAGGAACCGTAAAGGATGCAAATTCAGGAGAAACACTCTTGGGAGCTAACATTAAAGTTTCTGGACAAGCAGTGGGAACGACTACAGACTTTGACGGGAACTTTACATTAAAAGTGAACCTAGAACCTCCATTCACCATTGAAATCTCCATGCTAGGGTTTCAACCATTAAAGGTAGAGCTCACTAAAAACAATCAAGTTGTTGAAGTAAATCTCAAAGAAAATGCGACTGCTCTGGATGAGGTTGTTATCTCTGCATCAAGAACCCCAGAACGTATTTTAGAGTCGCCTGTAACCGTGGAGCGCATGGATGTAAGGGCAATAAAAAATACTTCAGCACCATCTTTCTATGACGGTTTGGAAAATTTGAAAGGGGTAGACATAAATGCAAATAGTTTAACATTTAAGTCAGTAAATACAAGAGGTTTTGCAACATTTGCTAATACGAGATTCATGCAGTTAGTTGATGGTATGGACAATGCTGCTCCAGCGCTTAACTTTGCAATTGGAAACCTATTGGGAATGTCAGAGTTGGATGTAGCTACTGTAGAAATTTTACCAGGTGCATCTTCTGCTTTGTACGGTGCCAATGCATTTAATGGTATTATGTTTATGAGAAGTAAAAGCCCATTCGAAGATCAAGGGGTGAGCATTTCTTACAAACGAGGTTTAACGATGCAAGAGGCTGCTGGTGACAACGATTTTTATGAATACAATATACGCTATGCATATACATTCTCAGAGTATTTTGCTGCTAAGGCAACGTTATCTGTTTTAGATGGTACAGAATGGTTTGCAACTGATACACGGAATACCTTAAACGGGAGTTATGCACCAGGAGATAGATTATCAGACATCAATTATGATGGGTTGAATGTATATGGTGATGAGGTTTCTACAAACATTCGTGGGGTGGCAGAAGCATTAGTGGCATTAGGTCTTTTTCCTTCCTCAGATGTTTCTCTAGTACCTAGTGTTAACGTGAGTAGAACTGGATATGATGAGAGGGATCTAATGACTTACAATGCTCGAAGTATCAAATTTGCAACCGCATTACATTATAGACCTTTTGGAAATGACAATCTTGAAGTGATTTGGAATTCAAAAATTGGTCGTGGTAACACAATCTACCAAGGAGCAAATAGATATTCTATCAAAAACTTCTTCATGCAACAACACAAATTAGAAGTTCGTAACGATAACTTCTTTGTTCGAGGATATGTTACTGCTGAAAAAGCAAACGATTCATACGATACACGTTTTGCAGCAATCAATGTAAACAGAAGATGGAAATCAGATCAAC